>NZ_JBJLSJ010000049.1:0-29848 GCF_050871975.1 Kineococcus rugosus
CGCGCGGGCGGGCCGGGCGAGTGGCGGCGGCGCCCCGCCCCCCCCCCCCCCCCCCCCCCCCCCCCCCCCCCCCCCCCCCCCCCCCCCCCCCCCCCCCCCCCCCCCCCCCCCCCCCCCCCCCGCCGCAGCAGCCGCGGGTCGGACAGGTACGTGCTGGAGGTGTTGATGGACAGCCGCAGGTCGTGACCGGCCGCGCGCCAGGCGGACAGGTCGGCGACGGCGCGCCGGGCGACGTGGCCGGTCAGCGCGGGCAGCAGCCGGCGGTCCTCCACCACGTCGAGGAACGCCCCGGGGGCCAGCACGCCCCGGCGCGGGTGGAGCCAGCGGACCAGCGCCTCCACGCCCACGACGTCCCCGGCGGCGCCGACCTGCGGCTGGTAGTGGACCTCGAACTGGTCCGCGGCCCCCGCCGGGGCGTCCGGCCCCAGCGCGGCCAGCAGCTCCTCGGACAGGGTCAGCCGTTCGCGCCAGGCGCGGTCGGCGGCGTCGTCGTGCACGGCCACGCCGTCCCCGGACCCCTTGGCCGCGTACATCGCCGCGTCGGCGCGGCGCAGCAGCTCGGTGCCGCTCAGGGCCCCCTCGCCCGCCGCGGTCCCCGCCGAGGTCGCGACCCCGGCGCTCGCGCTGACCCCGGCGGCGGCCACGGCGGCCAGCAGGTCCCGGGCCACCCCCACGGCGGCCCGCGGGCCGGCCCCGGGCAGGATCGCGGCGAACTCGTCGCCGCCCAGGCGGGCCAGCGAGGCCCCCGCCGGCAGGGCCCGCTCCAGGTGGACGGCGGTGGTGGCGAGCAGCTCGTCGCCGACGGCGTGCCCGTGCTGGTCGTTGACCTCCTTGAACCGGTCCAGGTCGAGCAGCAGGACGCCGAACGGGGACCCGGCGGCCGTCTCCAGGCCCAGCCGGCGCAGGAACTCCCGGCGGTTCGCCAGCCCCGTGAGGTCGTCGGTACCGGCCTGCCGGCGGGCCCGGTCGTGGTCGGCGAGGTCGCGGACCAGGCGGACCAGGCGCACCGCCGACCCCGCGACGGCGGCCGTGCCGAAGATCAGCGCCCAGTGCGCCGGGTCGGGCCGCAGCCCGGCCCCCACGACGGCGGCCAGCCCCAGCAGCAGTGCCACGGAACTGGCGGCGGGCACGGCGGACGCCGAGGGGTGCTGGCGCGGGACCGGCACCGGGCGCCGCAGCGACAGCCAGCCGTACGCGGCGGCCAGCAGCACCCACCCGCCCCAGGCGGCGAGGACGAGGCCCGGGCGCGGCCCGGCCACGACGTACCCGACCTGGGTCACGAGCACCGCGACGACGGCGGCGGCGACGACCCGCGCGCGGGCGGCGACGGCCCGCGGCAGCGCCAGCGCCGCGACGACCAGCGCCGTCAGCAGCACCACCAGCGAGCTGACGTGCAGCCAGCGGACCTGCTGGGCCAGGCCGGACGGGTCGAGGCCGACGTCGACGACGACGTTGACGACCCCCGCGACCCCCAGGACGCAGCTGACGCCGACGAGCCAGTCGACGCGGCCGGCGGGCCGGCTCTTCTCGTGCGCCCGCAGCCAGCCCACGACGCCGGTGTAGAGGAAGAAGCTCGCCGCGGCGCTGCTGAGCCGCAGCGGCAGCGCCAGCGCCAGGCCCGCCGCGCCCACCGGGACCCCGCCGAGCACGACCGCGGCCTCCAGGGCGCTGCCCGCCGTGAGCAGACCGAACGCGGTGGCGTAGGCGCGCCAGGTGGCCCGGGCCGCCGTCTCGCGGCGCACCCGGCGCAGCAGCAGCGCGAACGCCCCCGCCACGGCGAGGGTGCGCAGCACGATCAGGGTGGCCACCACCCCCCGATCATCGACCACCGCCCCGCGGGCCCCGATCGTCCGAACGGGTTCGGCGCGCGCGCGGGCGCGCCGTCCAGCAGAGTGCCGGGGGAGTGCGCACCGAACGCGCACGGGACCGGCAGGAGGGTGTCGAGCAGGTGGAGGAGCACGTGGAAGAACAGGGCGCGGGGGAGCAGGTGGGGGAGCAGGAGGAGACCGGGACCTGGGGTGGTTCCGGGTACGTGCGGCGCGAGCCGGACCCCGCCGTGGTCGCGTGGTGGCAGGGGCTGCCCGACGACGTCCGGGCCGAGCTGGCGGCGCTGCGCCCGGGGCAGGTGCTCCGGCGGCAGGCGGCGCACGCGCTGCAGGGGATCGGGCTGCCCGCCCCGGAGGTGGTCGTCGTCGAGGACGGCCGCCGGGTGCGGCGGTCCGTGGCGTCCCGGGACGTCATCTCGACCGTCCTGCTGGCGCGGCTGAACCACTCCGAGCGCCGGCTCGTCTGAGCCGGCCGGCCGGCGGCACGGACCTCCTGGAGACCCAGGGAACCGTGCGGTCCGGCGAGGGGGCCGGTGACCGCGACCACCCGCGCCCCGCGCCGCCGGCGCGCCCGGTGGTTCGATGACCCGGTGGAACCGGAGATCGTGCGCTTCCCCGCGGTGGCCCGGCTGGAGCTCGACCAGCTGCTGGAGCAGCTCATCGAGCGGGCCCAGGACGTCCTGGGCACCCAGGGCAGGCTGCGCGGCCTGCTGGCCGCGACCCGCGCCATCAGCTCCGACCTCGACCTGCCGGTCCTGCTGCGCCGCATCACCCAGGCCGCGTGCGACCTGCTCGGCGCCCGGTACGGCGCGCTGGGCGTCATCGGCACCGACGGGCGGCTGAGCGAGTTCACCACCGTCGGCGTCGACGACGACGTCGCCGCCGGCATCGGCCCGCTGCCGCGCGGGGCGGGCCTGCTCGGCCAGCTCATCCGGCACCCCGAACCGCTGCGGCTGGCCGACCTGGGCGCGCACCCGGCCGCGGTCGGCCTGCCCCCCGGGCACCCGCCCATGCACACGTTCCTCGGCGCCCCGGTCCGGGTGCGGGACCGCGTGTTCGGCAACCTGTACCTGACGGAGAAGACCGTGGCCGGGCAGCCCGCGGAGTTCTCCGCCGAGGACGAGGAGCTGCTCGTCGCCCTCGCCTCGGCCGCCGGGGTCGCCATCGACAACGCCCGACTGTTCGACGTCGCCGAGCGCCGGCAGCGGTGGCTGCGCGCCTCCGCCGACATCGTGCAGGACCTGCTCGCCGAGGACACCCCCGCGCTGTCCCTGGTGGCCCGCCGCGCCCTGCTCGCCGCCGGGGCCGACCTCGCCGCCGTCCTCGTCGTCGACCCCCGCAGCCCCGACGGGCAGGACCGGGTCCAGGTCGTCGCCGCCGACGGCGAGGGCGCCGACGCGCTGCTGGGCACCACCTGGCCCCGGTCGCGGTTCACCGACGGGCCCGCCCCCGCCCCCGGGTTCGGGCCCGACGGCCCCGCGATGCTCGTGCACATCCCCGGCGACGGGTCGCAGCTCCCGGGCCTGGTGTGGCTGGCGCGCTCCCGCCCCGGCCACCGCTACGACGACGAGGACCGCGCGATGGCGGCCGACTTCGCCGGGCACGTCAGCCTGGCGATGGAACTGGGCCGCGCCCAGCAGAACCGGCGGACCATCGCGCTGCTGGACGAGCGCGACCGCATCGCCCGCGACCTGCACGACCACGTCATCCAGCAGCTGTTCGCCACCGGCCTGCGCATGTCGGCGCTCGCGGCGCGCTGCGGGGACGACGAGACCGCGCAGGCCCTGCGGGGGCTCATCACCTCCGGCGACGAGACGATCCGCACCATCCGCGCGACGATCTTCCAGCTGCGCCGCTCCGCGCCGGAGGAGGACATCGCCGTGGAGCTGCGCGACCTCACCGAGGAGTTCGGCGACCTGCTGGGCTTCACCCCGTCGCTGCTGGTCAGCGGCCCGCAGACGTCCGCGGTGCCGGGGGAGCTGGCCGACCACGTGCGCGCCGCGCTGCGCGAGTCGCTGGCGAACTGCGCCCGGCACGCCCGGGCCACGTCCGTCGTGGTGCGGCTGGAGGTCTCCGGCGGGCAGCTCACCCTGACCGTCACCGATGACGGGGTGGGGCTGGGGGGTTCCTCGCGGCGCAGCGGGCTGGCGAACCTGGCCGACCGGGCCCGCGAGCTGGGGGGCAGCTTCCACCTCGACTCCCCGGCCCACCCCGGGCAGGGCCGCGGGACGCGGGTGCGGTGGCAGGTCCCGCTCAGGCCGGCGCCGACCGGGGCATGAGCAGCACCGGGCCGTCGAGCTGGGCCAGCAGGTCCGCGGTCGGCCGCCCGGAGTTCGCCATGACCACCAGGCACGCGTGGGCCGCGGCCTCCCGCACGACCGGGCGGGGGTCGCAGGGGGCGCGCAGGGTGTGCAGGACGTGCAGCCGGGACCGGCGCCGGACCGCGCACCCGCGCCCGGCGGCCAGCACGGGGCCGTCGGAGTCGTCCCCGGCGAGGGAGACCAGGACGTCGTGCACGTCGGCGTCGCCGCGCCGCGTCCCGCGCTCGGCGCCGGCCTCGGCCGGGACCAGCGCCAGCGGCACCGGGCACGTCGCGAGCAGCGCGGCGGCGACCGGTCCCAGCCCCCTCCCGCGGCCCACCACCAGCAGCCGCGCCCCGGCGGCCTCGGCCGTCAGGACGGGCACGACCGGCCCCAGGCCCAGCCGGGTGCGGGCGTCGGCGGGCCCGCGCCCGCGCAGCACCCGGTCGGCCTCGCCGAGCGCCCGCTCGGCCTCCGGGAGGGAGTCGAGGTCGTGGGCCACGCCCACGACGAGCAGCGGTGCCCGCTCCCCGGCGGCGTGCTGGGCCGCGAACCGCAGCGCGGCGCCCGCGGCGGGGGAGCCGTCGACGCCGACGACCACGGGCCGGTCGTCGGGACGTTCACTGGTCACGTCCCCATCCCAGCGCCCGCGGGGGGTGCGCGACAGGGCCGTTGGTCACGGTCGGTGCCCGTCCCGGTCCGGCGGGGGACCCGGCCGGGCCGGCGGGCGGCCCGGCCCGCAGACTCGTGCGGTGCGCACCGACGAACCGGCCCCCGCGCCCGACACCCACCCCGACGTCTCCGGCGCACCGGTCGGCGAGGCCCCGGTCTCCCGCCTGGGCACCGCCCTCTTCCGCGCCGCCCGCGCCCAGCGCGACGTCGTCGCCGCGGTCCTGCGGCGACGGGGCTGGAGCTTCGCCGTCCTGCCGTTCCCCGGCTACGGCGTCGACGGCAGCGCCCGGGTCCTGGCCCGCGTCGTCCTCGCCGCGCCCGGGCGCGAGCCCAGCGCGGTGCGCGGCGTCGCCGCCTGGCGCCGCCTGCTGACCCTGCAGCGTTCCCGGGTGACCGTCGAGGTGACCGAGCAGGGGCCCGACGGGCGCACCGGGCAGGTGCACCGGGTCCGCAGCGGCCCCGGCGGCATCGTCGACGTGGCCCTGCCGTGGTCGGCCGAGCCCGGGACGCACACCGCGTCCTGGCGGGTGGGGGACCGCCCCCCGGTGCAGGCCCCGGTGCACGTCGCCGACCCGGGGGCGCGCGCGGGCATCGTGTGCGACATCGACGACACCGCCCTGGTGACCGGCCTGGACCGCCCGCTGAGCGCGGCGTGGCGGACCCTGACCCGCGCCTTCCGGCAGCGGGTCGCCGTCGAGGGCGTGCCCGACCTGCTCGCCGCCGTCCACGACGAGCTCGGCGGGGAGCACACCCCGGTGGTGTACCTCAGCACGGGGCCGTGGAACTTCGCCGATCCGCTGACCCGGTTCCTGCACCGCAACGGGTTCCCCGCCGGGGCCCTGCTGATGACCGACTGGGGCCCGTCCAGCGGGGGCGTGTTCCGCGACGGCCGCGCCCACAAGCGGCGCAGCCTGCAGCGGCTGCGGGCCGACTTCCCCGACGTGCGGTGGTTCCTGGTCGGCGACGACGGGGAGAACGACCCCGCCATCTACGAGGAGTTCGCCCGGGAGAACGAGGGGCACGTCCTGGCCGTCGCGCTGCGGCAGGTCGGCGCCGACGTCGGGCCGGACACGACCGGCGACGACGCGACGGTCCGGGTCCGCGACGGCGCGGCGCCGGTGGTCCGGGGGACCGACGGGCACGTCCTGCTGCGGCGGTACCGCGCGGCGACCGGCGGCCGCTGACCGCCGCGGCCGGTGCTCCGGGGACCGGGCTCAGCCGCGGTCGAACCCGTCCCCGGGCCCACCGGCGGCCAGCAGCCCGGCCACCGCGCGCCGCCCGGCCGCGGGCAGGTCGCGCAGCGGCCGCGGCAGACCGGCCCGGGCCACCAGCCCGGACTGCTCGGCCAGCGCGGCGACCACCCGCAGGCTGCCGTGGGCGGCGAACAGCGCCCACCACGGCTCCAGCCGGGCGCTGATCGCCGCCACCTGCTCCTCGTCGCCGTCCCGCACGGCCGCGGTCAGCGCGACGCACGTCCGGGGCAGCACCCCGGCGATCACGGAGTACCAGGTGTCGCACCCGGCGCGCAGCCCCCGCACGGCGTGGGCGTCACCGGCGACCCCCAGGGTCACGTGCCGGGGCACCGCCGCCCGCAGCCCGGCCACCCACGCCCGCGCCGCGCCGGGGTCGGCGGGTACGCCGGGCAGCTTCAGCGACGTCACGCCGGGCAGCGCCGCGACCTGCGCGCGCAGCTCGTCGGTGAAGGTGAAGCCGGTGGTGGCCGGGTTGTCGTACACGCACACCGGCACCGACACCTCCGCGGTGACGTCCTCGTAGAGGCCGAGGACCTCCTCGGCGGTCAGCGGCTGGTACGACACCGGCGCCAGCAGCAGGGCCGCCGCCCCGGCCCGCTGGGCGTCCTCGGCGACCCGGAGCACCTCCGGGGTGCTGACCGCCCCGACGCCGACGAGGACGGGGACGTCCCCGGCGGCGGCGACCGCCAGCCGCGCCAGCCGGGCGCGCTGCGTGCGGTCGAAGTAGGCGTAGCTGCCCGTCGACCCCAGCGCCCCGACGGAGTCGGCCCCGGCGGCGGCGATGCGCTCGACGAGCGCGGTGAACCCGCGCTCGTCGACGGCGTCCCCGTCCAGCGGGGTCAGGGCGAAGGCGGACAGCGGACCGGGCACGGGACCTCCTGGTGATCTCCGGGCGAGGGTAGGGGAGGCCCGGCCGGTGGTCGACGGGGTCCGGGGCCGCGTGCCCGCCGCTGCGGGGTGCGGTCAGTCGCGGGCGGCGAGCTCCTCGGCCAGTTCCAGGCACCGCAGGCGGGCCGGGGAGAAGTCGTGGGGCACCTTCGCCACGGCGTCGGCGGCGCTGGTGGGTCGCCGCCCCCGGTCGGGGGTGGCGGGGGCAGCGGGGGTGTCGTCCCAGGCGTCGAGGAGCGCCTCGTCCTCCCGCGCGAGCCCGGACCCCTCGATGACGGCGTGCAGCGCCGACTCGAAGGCGTGCCGCCGCGCCGCCACCTGCGCCACGCGGGGGTCGTCGACGGCGACCGCGTCGTCGAGCGCCTCCTCGGCGGCGTCGACGCGGTCGCCCTCCTCCCGCAGGCCGGGGTGGGTGGCCAGGGCGGTGAAGCGGGTGGCCTGCACGGCCGCCCCGAGCGGGCCGAAGATCCGTTCGGTGACCAGCAGGGTGTCCAGGTCCGACGGGCGCAGGGACCCCTCGGGCAGGCCCTCCAGGCGTCCGGCGACGACGTCGGAGAGCAGTCCCACCCTGCTGCCCCGGGTGCGCATGCGGTGCACGGCGGCCCGTTGCCGCTGCAGCTCGGCCTCCTGGGCGGCGAGGGTCGCCTCCAGCCGCTCCAGGACGCCCTCGACGTCGTGGTCGCCGCCGGGAGCCTCACCGGTGGGGGCCGCGCCGGCGAAGGCGACGCGGATGTCGTCCAGGGCGATCCCGGCGTCGGCCATCCTGCGGATCCACAGCAGCCGGACCACCTCCCCGTAGCCGTAGCGGCGACGGCCGTCGCCGCCCCGCACGGGCTCGGGGAGCAGGCCGATCTGGTGGTAGTGGCGGATCGCGCGCGGCGTGGTGCCGACGAACGACGCCGCGTCACCGATGGTGACCTGGCGCGGCGGGACGAAGGACGGGCACACGGGTGGGGCCTCCCTGCGTGGAGCGGGTCGTCGGTCCACTGGACCACGTGACGCTGCGGGAGGTGCAACCGCGGCCCCGCGACCCGGGCGGGGGGACCCCGGCGTCGGCCGGCTCCCGGGCACGACCACCCGGACGGCCCCTCAAGGACGGGCCCCGGCGTGCCGATGGTGTCGGCGGGCGCGGTCCGTCACGGGCCGGCGCACGGGGGTCGAGGAGAGGTGGGCGCGGCACACCATGGCGCTGCTGTCGCGACGGGCACGACCGGCGAGCGACCACCGGGGCGGCCGCCGGCGGTCGCTGCCCCGGTGGCTGCCGCAGGGGACGCCGCTGCCCGACGACATCTGGCGCGGGCGCCACCGCACCTTCCTGGTCGCGGCGTGGTCGGGGTGCGCCGCGGCGACGGCCTGGGCGGTGGCGACCGAGGGGCTGGGCCACGCGCTGCTCGGCGCCTCGCCCATCGCCCTGGCCGCGGCCGTCGCGACCGCGCTGAGCGTGGCCGGCGGGGCCGGGGAGCGCCTGACGAGCCGGCGCTGGGGGCGGGAGGCCGCCTCGTGCGCCGTCATGCTCGCCCTGGTGGCGGTGGCGGCGCTGGCGGTGCACCTGTCCGGCGGCCTGATCGAGACGCACTTCCTCTTCTTCATCGCCGTCGGCGCGGCCGCCTCGTACCAGACGTGGGCGCCGTTCCTGACCGCCGTCGGGTTCGTCGTGGTCCACCACGGCCTGCTGGCCTCCACCTCCGAGCACGAGATCTTCAACCACCCCGCCGCGCAGCAGCACCCGTGGCTGTGGGCGCTGATCCACGGCGCCCTGCTGGCCCTGGCCGCCGGGGTCGGGGTCGCGTCCTGGCGCGCCGAGGAGGTGGTGCGGGGCCGGCTGGCCGCCCTGGGGGCGCGCAGCCGCCTGATGGTCGGCAGCATCGACGACGGCGTGCTGGCCCTGGACGCCGGGGGGCGCGTGGTGGAGGCCAACCCGGCGGCGGTGCGCCTGCTGGACCCGGGGGCCGCCCCGGGCGCGCAGCCCTGCCCGGCCGGGCTGACCGGCCGGCGCCTGGCGGACCTGCTGGGGGCGGCCGCCGACGGCCGGCACCCCTCGCCCACCTCGCCCACCTCGCCCACCGACGACCCGTTCGCGCTGAGCGGGTTGCACCGCGTCCGCGGCCGGGACGGTTCGTGCACGCCGGTGTCGCTCACCGTGGCACCGGTGCACGCCGACGAGGGGGTGCGGGTGGTGGCCACCGTGCGGGACCTGTCGAGCGTGGTGCGCGCCGACAGCGCCGAGCGCGCCCTGCTGGAGCTGACCGAGCGCGAGCACGCCCAGCGCCGGGACGTCGCCGCGCTGCTGAGCGCGGTGCGCCCGCCGGACCTGCGGGTGCCGGGCGTGCAGGTGGCCGTGGCCTACGAGCCGGCGGCGCACGCCCCGGCCGGTGGGGACCTCTACGACTGGCTGGTGCTGCCCTCGGGGGAGGTGCTGTTCATCGTGGTCGACGCGATGGGACGGGGCACCGCCGCGGTCCGGCAGGCGCTGGCGGTGACCACCACGGTGCGCACCCTGGCCGTGGCCGGCTGCCCCCTGGAGGAGCTGGTCGCCCGCGCCGGCGCGGTGCTGGAGGTGACCCACCCGGAGGCGATGGCCACGGTGCTGGTCGCGGTGCTCGACCCGGGCACCGGGCGGGTGCGCCTGGCCGGCGGCGGGCACCCGCCCGCCGTCGTCGTCACCGTCGGCGGGGCGGGGCGGCCGCCGGGGGGTGCGGCGCGAGAGGTGCCGGCGGACGGGCTGGGCATCGGCTACCCGCAGCCGGGCAGCTTCTCGCTCACCGAGACCCACCTGGGGCCCGGGGACAGCCTGCTGCTCTACACCGACGGCCTGCTGGAGGGCACCCGGGACATCGACGCGGGGTTGCGGGAGCTGACGGCCACCGCGGCGGCCCTGGCGCCGGTGCCGGTGGAGGAGGTCCCCGCGCGCTTGCTGAGCGAGGTGAGCACGTGCGCGCGCGACGAGGACGACTGCCTGGCCGTGGTCATCCGCCGACCGCTCGTCCCGTGCGGGTGACCGCGACGGCCGGGGCCGGGCGCGGAGCGCGCCCCACCCGCCCCACCGGCCCCACCGGCACCACCGGCCCCGCCGGCACCGACCGGGGACGACGACCTGGTTGCATGCAGGGGTGAGCGGGGAGGGGACGGGCGGGGTGGGCGGTCGGCACGAGGTGTCCCTGCCCGCCGAGGCGGGCAGCGCGGCCCGGGCGCGCCGGCACGTCCGCCACGTCCTCGGGCACCTCCTCGGGCACCTCCTCGGGGGAGCCGCGCCGGGTGGGAGCGCCCTCGTCGAGGCCGTCGTGGCCGACGCGGAGGTGTGCGTCAGCGAGCTGGTGACCAACGCCGTGCTGCACGCCGGCAC
The DNA here is from genome assembly GCF_050871975.1 of Kineococcus rugosus. Taxonomy (NCBI): domain Bacteria; kingdom Bacillati; phylum Actinomycetota; class Actinomycetes; order Kineosporiales; family Kineosporiaceae; genus Kineococcus; species Kineococcus rugosus. Next base: position 10,283 of record NZ_JBJLSJ010000049.1, read on the forward strand.
CCCCCTGGCCGTCGGGGTGCGCCTGCGCGGACCGGACGGCGGGGACGGCGGGCGGGGCCCCGCGGGCGGGGACGGGCAGCCGGCGGTGCGCCTGGAGGTGCGCGACGGCTCGGCGGTCCCGCCGCAGTGGGTCCCGCGCAGCCTGACGGCCTCCACCGGCAGGGGCCTGGCCCTGATCACCGCCCTGAGCGCGGCCCGGGGGGTCGAGGTGCGCGCCGGGGGCAAGACGGTCTGGTGCGAGCTGTCCCTGACCCCGCGTCCGGCCGCCGACCTCGAGGGGCCCGACACGCTGGACGCGGTGCAGTCCGTGCTCGCCCAGGAGTGGTCCTCCGTGGTGGCCGAGCTGCAGGGCGAGCCGTCGCCGGCACCGGACCCGCCCGCGCCCGGTCCTGCCGGCTCCGCGGCCGCGGACGCGGAGCCGATCCACCTGGTGGGCTACCCCGTCGAGCTGGGGGTGCGCATGCGCGAGCACCGCGAGGCGGTGCTGCGCGAGCTGCGCCTCCTGACCCTGACCCACGCCATCGCCGACTCCGCCACCGCGGCGCTCGCCGCGGGGATCGCCGAGCTGCTCAGCGCCGAGTACGCCGGGCACCTGTCGTCGGCGTCGCAGCTGGTGCTGCAGGCGCTGGTGGACGGTGAGCCCAGCGTGGACCTGCACTACCCGCGCCTGCGGGACCACCAGGACCTGGTCGAGCAGTGGCGCCGCGGTCTGCACGACCTCGAGCGGCTCAGCACCGGGACGGCGCTGGCGCCCCTGACGACCCCGGCCGACGTGGGCCGGCTGGGGGAGTGGGTGCTGGAGGAGTTCACCCGGCAGCTGGAGGGCCGTCGGCCCCGCCCGTGGAGCGGGACGGCCGGCTGACCGTCCCGGTCCCCGGCGCGGGGGTTGTCCGTCCCGGTTCGTTAACGTATGGTCGTTAAGTAACACTGGACCGGACGAGCAGGAGGCCCCGCGGTGGTACGCCCCCGCACCGTCAGCGACGAGGCGATCCACGCCGCCACCGCCGCCGTCCTGCGCCGCCACGGCCTGCGCGGCACCACCGTCGCGGCCGTCGCGGCCGAGGCCGGCCTGTCCGCCGCCGGGCTGGTGCAGCGCGCCGGCTCCAAGCGGCAGCTGCTGCTGGACTTCGCGCGGCGCAGCGTGGACGACGCCGACGCCGGCTTCACCCGGGCCCGCGAGAGCGCCCGCTCCCCGCTGCGGGCCCTGCACGCCGCGCTGGCGTCGATGACCGAGCCGGTGCGCGGGCGCGCCGAGCTGGCCGACAGCCTCGGCTTCCTGCAGCTGGACCTGACCGACGAGGACTTCCGGGCGGTCGCCGCGGCCCACGCCCACCGCGTGCAGCAGCGGATCGCCGACCTCCTGGCGGAGGCCGAGCGCGCGGGGGAGCTGCGCCCCCGCGCCGGCACCGCCGCCCTGGCCCGCACCGTCCACCTCACCCTCAACGGCGTCCTCACGGTGTGGCCGCTGACCGGCACCGGCCCGCTGGAGGACGAGCTGCGCTCCGCCGTGGACGCCGTCCTCGCCCCGCACCTCACCCCCGGAACCCCCGGAACCCCCGGAACCCCCGGAACCCCCGACAACCCCGACGACCTGGGAGGGACCCACCCGTGACCGCCCCGTCCACCGCCCCGTCCACCGCCCCGTCCGCCACCCCGTCCACCGCCCCGTTCACCGGGGTGGTCTTCATCGCCACCAGCCTCGACGGCTTCATCGCGCGCCCCGACGGGGACATCGACTGGCTCACCGCGCGCGGAGCCGGCGCGGGCGAGACCGGCTACGACGAGTTCATGGCCGGGATCGACGCCCTGGTGATGGGCCGCGGCACCTACGAGAAGGCCCTCACCTTCGACGCCTGGCCCTACCCCGGGCGCACCGTCCTGCTCCTCAGCCGCCGCGCCGTCCCCGGCGCCGACCCCCGCGTCCACGTCGTGCCCGACCTGGACAGCGCGGTGGCGGCCCTGGAGGCCGCCGGCGCCCGGCGCGTCTACGTCGACGGGGGGCAGGTCGTGCAGTCGTTCCTGGCCGCCGGCCTCGTCCGGGAGATCACCCTCACCACCGTGCCGGTCCTGCTGGGGCGGGGCCTGCCCCTGTTCGGGCCGCTGCCCGCCGACGTGGACCTGGAGCACCGGCGGACCCGGGTCCTGGGGGCCGGTTTCGTGCAGACCACCTACGCCGTCGCCGGCTGAGCGGCCGGCCCGCTCAGCAGCGGTCGAACTCGTACCCCGGCACGCCGCGGGGCAGGACCTCCCGGTCGCGGTACACCACCGAGACCGTCGCGCCGCGCGCCGCGCAGGCCGCCGCGAAGTTCTCGGCGCCGTCGTCGGAGTACTCGACCTCCAGGAGCCGGTCGCCGTGGACGGCGGTGTAGGCGTCGCACTCGGCGTAGACCTGGCAGCTCTCGGCGACGGCGAAGTCGAAACCCACCGCGCGGGCCTGCTCGGCCGTCGTGCCCGGCGTGTTCTTCTGCGCGAACGCCAGCCCGCGGGCGTGCGCGCGCTCGGCCAGCAGGGCGGCGAACGCGTAGGCGTCCTCCATCCGCAGCGCGCCCCCCGACCGGGTGGCCGAGTCGAGGTTGTCGGGCTCGACGGCCTGGTACCCGGCGTCGGCGCAGCCGTCGACCCACGCCCCGACGACCTCGGCGAGCGCGGCCCGCCGCTGCGGGGTGGAGGTGTCCAGCAGGTACTCCCCGGGCCACCCCTCGTCCTCGACGAGACGGCCCTCGCCGTCGCGCAGCAGCAGGTCGGGGTGCCGGGCGAACCAGGTCCCGTTCTCGTCCGGCTGGGTCTGGAACGCGTTGACGTAGCAGATCGAGTACAGCCCCGGGACCGGGGCGGCGGTGCGGTCGCGGACGACGACGCGCACGTCGGCGGCCGGTTCGTACGGGCCACCGAGCTGGTAGTCGGCCACCGCCGCGGCCGGGGGCGGGACCACGCCCGCGGGGACGGTGACGACGGCCGTGGGCGTGGGCGTGGGCGTGGGCGTGGGCGTGGGTGCGGGGGTGGCCGCTTCCCCGGCCGGTCCCGTCCCGCAGGCGGACGGCACGAGCAGCGCCGTCAGCAGCAGGGCGGGGGCGAGGGGGTTCCGCACGCGCCCATCATCGCCGCGCCCGGCCGGGGCACCACCGGTGACCTGCCGGGCGCCGCGGGGTGCCGGGGGAGCGGACGGGGAGGACCGGCGCCCGGGGGACCGCGGGTCCGGCGGGCCGTCGCCCCGCTCACGCTCGTCGCGCTCGTCCGCGCGCCGCCCGGCTGAACGCCTAAGCTCACGACGGTGCCCAAGAAGAAGAAGTCCCGCGGCCACCCCGCCCGCCAGCCCGCGACGTCCTCGCCGATGTCGCCGCTGCGCGCCGGCGGCCGGGCGCTGGGGGACCTGCAGGTCCCGTTCCGCCGGTTCCTGGAGGCCGAGCTCGCCGAGGAGACCGACGAGGCGCTGCCGGTGGAGGACCTCGAGGCCCGCCTCATGGAATCCCTGGGCTGGCTGCTGCTGAGCTTCGAGAGCGACCTCTCGCCCGCCGCCGCCCGCGCGTTCACCCCCGCCGACCTCGCCGAGCTGTTCACCGAGATCGTGCCCGCCGTCGCCGAGCACAACGACCTCGACCCGCAGGAACTCGTCGACGAGACCCGCCTCGCCTGGACGTCCTACCTCATGTTCCTCGGCGAGACCGAGCAGTGGGCCGGGGAACCGGAGGAACTCGCCGACTGCCTCGACGTCGCCTCCGGCGGCGTCGGCGGCGCCGCCTCCGGGCAGGCCGGCGTCCTCGACGCCCTCGCCGCCGCCGAGGCGCGGGTCCCGCTCGCCGACCGCCTCGCCGACCTGGTCGCCCTGCCCGTCGTCGCGGGGTTCCTCACCGCCCTCGACGAACTCGCCGCCGGGGTGGAGCTCGACGGCCGCGAACTCGCCGACAGCCCCGCCGTGGACGTGCTGCGGGCCCGGCTCGCCGACGTCCCCGAGGTCGACCCCGTCGCCCTGCTCCTCGACCTCGCCGGGGACGGCGTGCTGCAGGTGGAGGACGGGCGCACCGCCGTCCCCGGCGCCGCCGACCCCGAGCGGCGCTACCAGGCCGCGACGTTCGCGCTGGCCTCCGTCGTCACCGGCGTCCTGGCCTCCACCGACTCGCCCGGCGCGATCGTCGGGGCCCTGTCCGTGGTCACCAGCTCGGTCCTGCAACCGGTGACCTCCGGGGAACTGCGGGGTTTCCTGGAGTCGGCCGGCGACGAGGCGGAACTGCCCGCCGCGCTGGCCCGCCTGACCCGGCTCGTCGACCTCGGGGTGCTGTCGGCGGTGGAACCCTGGACGGCCCGGCCCGGTTTCGCCGGGGCCGTCCTCGACGTCGTGGACGGGTTCTTCCGGCCCGGGGACGAGGACGAGGCCGAGGTCGAGGCCGAGGTCGAGGCCGAGGTCGAGGAGGGGGGACCGGGGGAGCCGGTTCAGGCCTGACGGCGGTACTCGCTGGGGGACAGGCCCAGCACGTGCCGGAAGTCGTTCGCCAGGTGCGCGTGGTCGGCGTACCCGAGGTCGGCGGCGATCGCGGCCAGGTCCGCCCCGGGGTCGGTGCGGATCCGCTCGGCGGCCTCCTGCAACCGGCGGCGGCGGACCATCGCCGCCGGGGACAGGCCCACGTACCGGCGCGCCAGCCGCTGCAGCGTCCGCGGGGACCGCGCCAGCCGCGCGGCGGCGTCCTCCAGCCGCACGACCGCGGGGTCGGTGGCGACGAGGTCGGCGAGCGCGTTCGCGGCGCGGCCCTGCTCCCCGACCGGGCCGACGCGCTCGCGCAGGAACTCCCCGAGCACCGCGGTGGCCCGTTCCAGGCGGTCCGCGGCGCCCGAGGCCATCGCCGCGCCCACCCCGGCCACCAGCGCCGGTTCGTCCAGGCGGCGGTAGCGGTCCCGGTCGGCGGCCGGGTCGGCGCTGAACGCGGGCACGGCCGCCGGTCGCAGGTGCGCCCCGACGGCCCACCCGCGCCCCGTCAGGTCCCGGTGCGAGCGCCGCGTCGTCGGCCCGGCGAACCCGGCGGACCCGCCGTCGCGGGACTCCACGACGAGGTTGCTGCCGGGGTGGCCGACGACGTGCTGGCGCGAGACGCGACCGGGTTCCACGTCCCACTCCGGCACCCAGAACCAGCGCACCAGGTCGGCGACGTCCGCGGGCGGTTCGAGCCGGGTGAACCGGGGCAGCCGCGCCGGGTACAGGATGCCGCGGGAACTCTGGACCACGGCGCCGAGCGTAGGGGCCGCCCGCCCGGAGGTGGCGCGGATCTCCAAGCCGGGACACCGGGGCCCCGGCACCCTGGGGCCATGACCACCGGAGAGCACACCACCGACGGCGTCCCGCACGGCCTGACGAGCCTCACCCCGTTCCTGGTCGTCCCGCGGGCGAAGGAGGCCGTCGAGTTCTACCGCGACGTCTTCGGCGCCCGCGTCGTCGACGTCACCGAGGTGGGCGGGGTCGTCGTGCACGCCGACCTCGACCTCGGGAACGGCCACCTGCAGCTGGGTGAACCCCACCCCGACTTCCACCTCGTCCCCGCCCCCGCCGGGGACGACGACTGCTACTCCCTGGGGTTCCACTGCGCCGACGCCGACGCCGTCGTGGCCCGCGCCGAGGCCGCGGGCGCCACCGTCCGGGAGCCGCTGACGGACTTCGCCTCCGGGGACCGGTTCGCCAGCGTCCGCGACCCCTTCGGCGTCCGCTGGTCGATCATGACGCGGGTGCAGGACCTGTCCGAGGCCGAGAGCGCCCGCCGCGTGCGGGAGTGGGCCGCGCAGCAGGGGTGAACCGGGCGCCGGGCGCCGACGTGCGGCGGCGTCGCCGACGCTTCACGATCACGGGGTGAGGCGCGTCGGGATCGAAGAGGAGTTCCTGCTGGTCGACCCCGGCACGGGGCAGGCCCGGCTGGACGGCCCCGCCGTCGCCGCGGCCGGGCACGAGCAGACCGAGCTGCAGCGCCAGCAGGTCGAGACCGGCACCGCCCCGCACGCCGACCTCGCCGACGCCCTGGCCGACCTCACCACCCACCGCGCCCGGACCGCGGCGCTGGCGCGCGAGCGCGGCTGCCGGCTCCTCGCCCTCGCCACCCACCCGCTGCCCACCGACCCCGTCGTGACGCCCGGGGAGCGGTACGAGCTGCTCGTGGAGCGGTACGGGCTGCTGGCGCGCGAGCAGCTGACGTGCGGCACGCACGTCCACGTCGAGGTGCCCGACCGCGACGAGGCCGCCGCCGTGCTCGACCGCATCCGCCCCTGGACCGCGGTGCTGCTCGCGGTGTCGGCGAACTCCCCGTTCTGGCAGGGCGAGGACTCCGGGTACGCCTCCTTCCGCGCCCGCGTGTGGGAGCGCTGGCCCACCGCCGGGCCCACCGGGCTGTTCGGCGACGCCGCCGGGTACGACGCCGCCGCGGCGAGGCTGCTGGCCACCGGGGTCCCCCTGGACACCGGCCAGCTCTACTTCGACGCCCGCATCTCCGCCAACCAGCCGACGGTGGAGGTGCGGGTCGCCGACGTCTGCCTGCACGCCCGCGACGCCGTCCTGCTCGCCGCGCTGACCCGCGCGCTGGTCGAGACCGCCGCCCGGGAGGCCGCCGACGGCCGCGCCCCCGCGGACGCGTCGGTCGCCGAGCTTCGCGCGGCGTCCTGGCGCGCCTCCCACGACGGCCTCGGCGGGCAGCTCGTGTCCCCGGTGACGCTGCGGCCCGCTCCCGCCGCCGAGGTGCTCGGCGAGCTGCTGGAGCACGTCGCGCAGGCGCTGCACGACGACGGGGACACCGACCTCGTCGCCGCCGGGCTCGCCGACCTGGCCCGGCGCGGGACCGGCGCGGACTGGCAGCGCGCCACCGCCGCGCAGGTGGGGCCGGTGGCGATGGTCGCGCGGGCGGTGGAGCTCACGGCCGCGGGCTGACGCCCCGGGTCAGCCGAGCAGCAGGGCCGCTCCCGCGACGGCCGCCGCCACGGTGACGACCGCGAACACCGCCACCCACACCAGCCCGGGCAGCCCGGTCAGCCGCGCCAGCTGGTCGGCGTCGGAGGTCGGCGCACCGCCGCGCCGGCGCTTGCGGTGCAGCTCCGCGACCGGTTTCGGCCCCGACAGCAGCAGGAACCACGCCAGCACCAGCGCGAACCCCTGCTGGACCGCGTCCGGCGTGGCCCACGTGACGGCGAACACCGCCCCGCCCGTGCCCACGACGGTCAGCGCCCCCCACGGGTTGCGGATCTGCAGCAGCACCGCGGCCAGCAGCGCCAGCGTCCCCCACAGCACCGCCGTCACGTACCCGGCGGACAGCACCCACGCCGCGGCCAGCCCCACCAGCGACGGCGCCGGGTACCCCGCGGCCGCCGTGACCACCATCCCCGGCCCCCGCGGCCGGCCCGCCGACACCGTCACCCCGGACGTGTCCGAGTGCAGCCGGATCCCCGCCAGCCGCCGCCCCGTCGCCACCGCCGCCAGCGCGTGACCGCCCTCGTGGGCGATCGTCACCACGTTCCGGCTCACCCGCCACAGCCCCGGGACGAGGACGGCGGCCACCGCCACGAGCAGGGCGGCCGCGGTCAGCCAACCGGGGGCGGTGGGCAGGGGAGTGCTCAGCAGGTCCCACACGTCCTGGGCCCGTCCCACCGCGTTCTGCGTGCTCGTCACGTCGCTCGTCCCCCGCTCTTCGGCGTCCAGCGTCGCGCACGCGGCTGGGTGGGCGCGGGGACGGGTCGCCGGTGGACCGGCGCGCCACGGGGGAGGGGACCGGGTGTCACCCGGCCCGCGGTTCGGTCGGTGCCCCCAGCAGGATTCGAACCTGCGACACACGGTTTAGGAAACCGATGCTCTATCCCCTGAGCTATGGGGGCCCGCGGGCAGCTTACCGGGAGGCCGTCGCCCCCGTGCGCGAGGCACCGCCGCCCGGTTCGACATCGCCGTACTACGACGCCGTGTCGTTGAGATCCTGTGCGCTGCAAGCGAACCGGCGGGGGGTGTGGTCGTGACCGGGTTCGGTGCGCGCCTACACTCAAGGCGCCAGGAACAACGACCGATGGCCTCCTCGGGTGCCGGAACCCCGTCGACGAGGACACCGGCGCCCGGCAGACGTCGTCACTCGGAGGAGCAGGCCCGCATGTCCGTCACCACCACCACCCGCACCGCCGGCGCTCGCATCCCCGCCGCCCGCCGCGCCCCGCGCGAGCAGGCCGCCGTCGCCGCGCTCGACGCCGCGCTGGCCGAGTCCGGCTGCATCCTCGTCTCCACCTCCGTCGCCGACGGCGGCTGCACCATCGCCTTCTACGACGCCCGCTCCCTCGGCCGCGCCGTCGACGTCATCGCCTCCGCCGCGCTGCGCGCCGGGGACGACGCGCTCGCCGCCCGCGCCCGCCAGCAGGGCGGCGGCGCGTGGAAGGTCACCGCGCAGCCGCAGACCTGGTCCGGCGCCGAGGGCGACCCCGACGCCTGCGCCAACCGGTCCGCGACGAGCTGGCGGCTCGACATCCCCGCCGGCGACGTCGTCGCCAGCGCCGCCGCGCTGCTGGCCTGACCCGGAGCCGGTCAGACCTCGATCTCCGCGAGCACGGCCGGGACCTCCGGCGGCAGCTCGCGGGCGAGGAACCCCAGCCGCCCCACCGAGGCGGCGAGGCGGTCACCGGCCCGCCCGTGCAGGTGGACGCCCCACACGGCGGCCTGCGTGGGGTCCGCGCCGCGGGCGCACAGGCCCGTGACGATCCCCGACAGCACGTCGCCGGAGCCGGACACGCCCAGCCCCGCGCCGCCGGAGGCGTCCCGCCACAGCCGCCCGTCCGGCGCCGCGACCCACGACTCACCGCCCCCGGCGGCGACCGTGCAGCGGCTGCGGCGCGCCAGCTCCAGGGCCGCCGCCCCGACGTCCCCCTCGACCTCCTCGGGGTCGGCGTCCAGCACGATCGCCAGCTCGGCCAGGTTCGGCGTCAGCACCGCCTGACCGCGCAGGTGGTGCAGGAACGTGGCGTCGGCCGTGACCGGCGCCAGCCCCAGGGCGTCCAGGACGACCGTGTTCCCCAGACCCGGCACCAGCGACTCCAGCAGCGCCCGCACGTCCGGCTCACCGACCGCCCCGACCCCCAGCAGGGCCGCGTGCGCGCCCCGCACCAGCTCCACCAGCTCCTCGTCGTCGGCGCAGGCGGGGTCGATGCCGCCCTCGCCGGTCTGCGGCAGCCCCAGCACCAGCGCCTCCGGCAGCGCCACCGCGACCGCGGTGGCGGTGTCCCGCGTCGTGGCGACCTGCAGCTTGCCCGCGCCGCTGCGCAGCGCCGACTCCGCCGACAGCAGCACCGCACCCGGCGTCTTCGTGCTGCCACCCACGACCACCGTGCGGCCGCGGGACTCCTTGCCGACCCCCGGCGGCGGCAGCGGCCACTGCCGCAGCACCGCGGAGGTCACCGTGACCGCGTCGTCGGTGCTCACGCCGACACCCCCTCGTCGACCCCGCGGGGCTCGTCGTCCACCGGGTCGTCGGTGACCCGCACGTCCCGCACGGCGGTGGTGTCGCCCGCCCGGTCCAGCCGCAGCCCCGTCCCGTCACCCGCGTACGCGGTGACCGAGCAGTTGGCGAGGGGCTCGCGCGCGTCCAGGTCCAGCAGCGCCCGCTCGTCCAGGTCCTCCAGCACCAGCCGGAAGTTCATGATCACCGCCTGGTGGGACACGAGCAGGACCTGCCGGCCCGCGTGCTCCTCCCGCAGCGTCGCCAGCAGGCTCCGCACTCGCAGGGCCACGTCGCACCAGCTCTCCCCGCCCGGCGGCCGGTAGTAGAACTTGCCGATCCGCTGCCGGCGCTCGGCCTCCTCGGGGAAGCGGGCCCGCACCCCCAGCCCCGTGAGCCCGTCCCACCAGCCCAGGTCGCGCTCGCGCAACCGCTCGTCGGTGCGCACCGGCAGGTCCGCGCCCCGGCTGCCCAGCTCCTGCGCGACGGCCAGGGCCGTGTCGTGGGCGCGCTGGTACGGGGAGCTGACGATCACCTCCGGGACCGGCGGGGCCTGCGGGTCCTCGGCCAGCCACCGCGCCACGGCCCGGGCCTGCGCCCGGCCCAGCGGCGACAGCGGCACGTCGGCGTCGCGCTCGGCGACCTCCACCACCTCGGCGTGCGAGGAGCGGGCCCGGGCGTCGGCGAGGTTGCCCGTCGACTGCCCGTGGCGCACGAGGACGATTCCGGCAGGATGTCGGGTGGCGTCGTTCACGCGTCCAGCCCTACCGCCTCCCGGGCCCCCGCGCCCGCCGGGAACCATCCGCGCCGCACGCACGTGGGACCGGGTGCGACCGGCGAGGGGGCCGGGGTGACAGGGTGTGTGCCGTCCCGCCGGTGACCGGCACCGGCGTGCGGGGCCGAGGGAGGTGGCGAGCTGGGCGGCGGAGCGAGGTCGTGGCACCGGCTCATGACGCGCACCTCGCTGCAGCGACGCGTCTCGGTCATGGGTGTGTCGTTCCTGCTCATCGTGCTGGTGCTCACCGTGGTGCTCCTGGTCAGCATGGCCCGCACCCCGGGCGAGGGGGACGAGCCGCTGGGCGGGACCACGACCGTCTCGGAGCAGGTCGCCGACTTCCAGCAGAGCATCGTCGAGGCCCAGTCGGTGCACCAGCTCTACGTCACCGCCTCCGACCCGACCAAGTTGCGGGACACCGAGGACCGGCGCGTGCGGACCATGCTCGCCTACGAGCGGACGCGCGAGCCGCTGGTCGTCGCAGCCAGCTCCGAGGAGACCGACGAGGAGCTGCGGGCCCAGCTGACCAAGGTGCTCGACGACGCCGCCGCCTGGCGGGCCACCACCGAGCGGCAGGCGTCCTTCAAGCGCCAGGGCGACTCGGTCCAGCTCAGCCGGTCCATCCTCGACGCCCCCGCCGCCACGGCCTTCCTGAAGATCTACCAGGACCTCGACCCGGTCGAGGAGCGCATCGCCGAGCTCCAGGACGCCGAGCGCGAGGCGCTGCGCGACCAGCGCGACCAGAGCCGCTACGTCCAGTTCCTCGTCGCCGCGATCGCCCTCCTGCTGGTCCCCACCGCCCTGTACCTGGTGCGGCGCTGGGTGATCCACCCCCTCGGATCGCTGTCCGAGCAGCTCCTGCGGGTCGGCGGCGGCGACCTGCAGACGCCCGTCGCGCTGCCGGGCCCGCCGGAGCTGGCCGCCGTGGCGGCCTCGGCCGAGACGATGCGCCGGCGCATCCTCGACGAGCTCGCCGACGCGGTCTCGGCGCGCGAGGCGCTGCAGCAGGGGCAGCCGCTGGTCGCCGAGGTCCGCGACCAGCTCACCGCCCACGACCTGCCGGTCGTGCCGGGGTGGTCCTCGGCGGCGGCCCTGCGGCCCGCGGAGGGCCTGCTCGCCGGGGACTGGTACGACGTGCTGCCGCTGACCGACGGGCGGTTCGCGGTCGTCGTCGCCGACGTCTCGGGCCACGGGGCCCGCGCCGGGATCGTCGCGATCCAGCTGAAGCGGCTGCTCGAGGCGGCCCTGCACCTGGCCCCCGAGCCGGACCTGGCGCTGGCGATGGCGGCGCGGGTGTTCTCCGACGAGGCCGAGCGCTTCGCCAGCTGCGTCGTCGTGGTCGTCGACCCCGACTCCGGCACCGTCTCCTACGCCAACGCCGGGCACCCCGCGCCGGTGGTCCTGCGCCAGGACGAGGAGTCGGGCGTGCGGGTGGTCTCCGAGCTGGAGGCGACCGGCCCGCTGCTGTCCTGGCTGCACCTGGACGTGCCCGGCAGCTGGCGCACCCGCACCACGTCGCTGGCCCCGGGGTCCGTGCTGGTCGTCTACACCGACGGCCTCACCGAGGCCCGCCCCACCGGCAGCACCGACGAGCTCGGCATCGAGGGCGTCCTGGCGGCCCTGGGGGCGCTGCCCGAGCTGACCCCGCAGGCCCTGGTCGACGAGGCGCTCGACGTCGCCCGCCGGTTCAGCGGCGGCCGCGCCCGCGACGACGTCACCCTGGTGGCCCTGGCGCGCGGCACCGCGGGCGTGCCGCTCGCCCCGGCGGTGCGGGACGGCGCGCAGGAGCCGTCCGCCTGACCGGATCGGCGTCCGGCGACGCCTAACCTTGTCCCCGTGACGTCTTCCCCCGCACCCGGTCCCGACTCCACGCGTCGGCGCTGGTGGGCGGAGGCGGAGGCCCTGGGCGGCACGTCCGCGCTGCTGGACTGCCCGGTGGGCACCGACGCCGTGCTCGACCTGACCACCGCCCACCCCTCCGGCCTCGCCCAGCTCCTCGCCGGTGGCCCCGCGCCGCTGTCCAGCCTCGTGCGGGAGGCCGGTGCCTTCGCCGAGGCGCGGCGCCGCGCGCGCACCACCCACCGGCTCGCCGGGGCGCTGCTGGCCCAGCGCGGCACCCGGTCGCTGGCCGTGGCCGTGGGCATCGCCGGCTGGTCGCTGGCCGAGGAGGTCGACGCCGCGACGCTCGCCGAGGGCGCGGCGCCGCCGCCGCTGCGCCGCCCGCGGCGCACCCCCGTGCTGCTGCGCCGCTGCACGCTGACGCCGGCCACCGAGGCGCTCGACGACTTCGTCGTGCAGCTGGCCCCGCAGGTGATCGTCAACCCCGTGCTGGTGCGGGTGGCGCGCACCGAGCTGGGCGTGGACCTGGACACCCACCGCATCGGGGCGGCCGTCGGCGCGCACTGGGGCTTCGACCCGAACCCCGCCATGGACGAGCTGCGCCGCCAGCTCGCCGGCACCCGTGGCCTGCGCGTCGAGCGGCGGCTGCTGCTGGCGACGTTCGCCGACCCGGCCGCGGACCTGCTGGCCGACCTGCGTCGCCGCGGTGGCCTCGTGCGCGACCACCGGGTCGTGGCGGCGCTGGCCGCGGGGCGGCCGGTGGCCCCGGCGACCGCCCCGGGCGTCCCCGTCACCGAGGGGTTCTCCCTGGACCCGGCCCAGCGCCGCGCCGTGGAGGCCGTGCTGGCCGGCCGGGACCTGCGGCTGCACGCCCCCACCGGCACCGGCGCCACCCAGGTCGCGGCCGCCGTCATCGCCTCCGAGGTCGCCGCCGGACGGCGCGTCCTGCTCGTCGCCGACTCCGCCGCCGAACGTCGTGCCGTGGACGAACGCCTGCGCGACAACGGCTTCGGTCGTCTCCTGCTGCACCTGGTGGCCGACCTGGACACCTCCGCCGACGACGCGGGGCAGCAGCGGGAGGCCGCGCGCCGGGAGGTCGCCGCGCGTCGCGACGCCCGCCACACCCCGCCCGCCGACCCCGACGTGGCCGGCCCGGCCGCCGCCCTGGACGAGCACGCCCGCGCCCTGCACCGGCCCCGCGAGCCGTGGGGCGTCAGCGCGGCCGAGGCGGTGGAGGCCCTGCTCGCCCTGGCCGAGCGCCCGCTGCCGCCGACGACGAGCCGCCGGCTGCGCGGGGAGCAGCTGTCCGCGTGCTCGCGCGCGGACGTCGACCGCTGGTCGCAGGCGCTCGTCGAGGCCGTCGACCTCGGCGCCTTCGACGTCGCCCCCGGCACGACCCCCTGGGCCGGCGCCGCGCTGCGCACCGCCGAGGACGCCCAGCGGGCGCTGACCCGCGTCGAGGAGCTCATCGGGGAGCGGCTGCCCGCGCTGCGGGCCCTGCTGGCCACCGTCTGCGACGCCGCCGGGCTGCGGGGCGCGGCCTCGGTCGCCGAGGCCGTCGACCGCACCGACCTGCTCGACGGGGTCCGCACCACCATCGGCCGCTTCGGCACCGACGTGTTCGCCCAGTCCCTCGGGGACGTGGCCGCCGCGACGGCCACCCCGCAGTGGCGGCGCGAGCACGAGGTCCGCCAGGGCTGGGTGCGCCGCTGGCGGCTGCGCCGGGAGGCGCGCGCCCTGCTGCGCCCGGAGGTCAGCGCCGGGGACTGGGCCACGCTGCACGACTGGCTGCAGGCGGCCCGGTCGCAGCGGCTGCGCTGGCAGCGGGTCTCGGTGCGCGACAACGCGCCCGTGGTGCCCGACGACCTCGACGCCCTCGTCGCGGCGGTCGACGCGGTGCGGCACGAGCTGACCGCGCTGGCGGAGGTCCTGCCCGAGCGGTCCTGGACCGACCTGGGCGCCGCCTCGCTGCTGGACGTGCAGCTGCCGGAGCTGAGCGCCCTGCTGCGCGGGCTCGCCGCCGACGCCGCCGCGCTGGAGACGCTGCCGCGGCGCACGGTGCTGCTCGACGAGCTCGAGGGGGCCGGGTGGGGCGGACTGCTGGAGGACCTGCGGGCCCGGTGGATGGGCCCGTCCAGCCTGCACCTGCCCTCGGAGGTCGAGTCGGCCTGGTGGAGCGGGGTGCTGGACGCGATCTCGATGGTCGACCCGCTCGTGGGGACCGGGGAGGCGCCCGCGCTGCGCACGGCCCGGCACGAGCTGCAGCTCGCCGTCGCGGCCCGCCGGCGCGTGCGGGCGGCGGCCGTGCGCGACGAGCTCGACGCCCGGTCGCTGGCCTCGGGGCGCGAGGCGGACCTGCTGCCGGTGACGGCGCTGTCCACGGCCGGGGTCGCCCGGCTGGCCGACCAGGTCGAGGAGGCGGACCTGCTGGTCGTCCTGGGTGCGCAGGCCACCACGACCTCCTCAGCGCTGCCCGCCCTGTCCCGGGGCGCCCGGGTCCTCGTCGTCGGCGACCCGGACCTGCCCGGCCCGGCGGACGTGGCCACCGCCCGCGACGAGCAGGCGGTCTCAGGCCCGGTGTCCGGCAGCCTGTTCGCCGACCTCGACGGGGTGCTGCCCACGGAGCGGCTGGACCGCCAGCACGCCCTGCTGGACGACACCCTGCTCTCGGCGGTCCCGGTGCCGGTGGCCGAGACGTCGCTGCCCGGCCCCGGGCACGACGGGCGGGCCACCGCCCGCACCTCCGACCGCCCGCCGGGGGCCCGCCGCGGCCCGGACGCCCTCGTCGACCTCGTGGTGGACACGGCGCTGGCGGCGCTGGTCGCCCACCCCGAGGAGTCCCTGGGCGTCGTGGTGCCCGACGCGGCCGGGGCGGAGCTGCTGTCGGACACGGTGCGCCGGCTGGTCCTGGACCAGCAGCTGCCGCTGGCGGTGGGCCGCGAGCCGCTGCTGGTCGGCACCCCGGTCCGCTGGACCGGCGAGCGCCGCGACCACGTCCTGGTCGTCACCGACGCGGTGCTCAACGGCCCGGCGCTCGGGGCCGCGGGCGACAGCGGTGACGGCGTGCCGACCGGCCGGGCCGAGGCGTGGATGGCGCTGACCCGCAGCCGCCTGCGCACGACGCTCGTCCTGGACGACTCCGGCTGGAGCGACCGCAGCGGGCTGGAGGAGCTGGCCGACGGGCGCGACCTGCTGGCGCGCACGGCGGCGGCCTGGGAGGAGGACGACCTGCGCCGCGCGGAGCCGGGCGGTGCGGTGGCGTTCCACCGGGGCGCCGACGCGGTCGTGCGGACGCTGGCGGCGGCGTGCCGGCGGGTCGGGCTGCCGGTGGAGTGCGAGGTCGGCTCGTCGCGGACCCTGGCGCTGGTGGTGCGCGACCACCGGGCGCGGGCGGGGGTCGGCCCGGCGCTGGTCGTGGAGCTCGACGGGCCGTCGTGGGCGCGGGCGGACGTGGTGGACCGCGAGGTCGACGGGCCGCTGGAGCTGGAGCGGCGGGGGTGGCGGTACGTGCGGGTGCTCACGGCGGACGTGTTCGCCGACGCCGACGCCGAGGCGGACCGGATCGCGGGGCTGTGGCGCGACGCGCTGGCCGACGCCGGTCACGACCTGCCGTGGGTCCTGGACCTGGGGGCCGCGTCGGCGGGGTCGCCGGTGGACGCGCCGGGGGAGGACGCGGCGGGCGGGGCCGACGCGGTGGAGGGGTCCGAGCGGCTCGACGTGACGCGGGCGGACGCGTCGTGAGCCCGCGGGTGCCGGACGACGACCGCGAGGTGTCCCTGGAGGACGAGCGGTCGGCCGACGACCGGGACGAGGGCTGGGGGGAGCGGCCGGGGTCCGGTCGCGACGACGAGTGGTACCTGTCGCAGCGCCCGCCGCACTGGGACTGAGGCCGCGGGCCTGCGCGCCCACCACCGTCAGCACCTTCCGTGACGGTTTCGTTGCACTGAGGCACATGTTCCTGACTGGCCGTGAGAGGACTCTCACTCTGGGTCGATAGTGGCTCGTCGCGCCGCAGATCGATGGGGTGCAGAGCTTCTGCCCCGCTCCGATGACCCCCATGATGGGCGCGGAACCTCGACCGGTGTCCCCCGGGCGGGGGACGTGCGGGAGGTCCCGCGGACGGTCCCCCGGCACGGCGGCGGAAGGTGGAGGATGAGCGGCTCGACGGTCCCGCGCTCGGCGACCGCGCTCCTCGCGCCGCCGGCCACCGCCCGTCCCCGCCGGCGCTGCAGCGCCGTCCCCGTCCTGCGCGACGTGGTCGCCGTCGTCCTGGCCGCCGCCGTCCTGACGGCCGCCGTGGTCGTCGCCCTCGCCGGCCCGGTGCCCTGGCACGTCTCGGCCTTCGCCTCCGTGCTGGCCCTGGTCGTGCTCGTCGCCGACTCCCGGCCGGTGGCCTCCCGCACCGGCGGCCGCGGGGAGGCCCTGCCCGTGTCGTGGGGGTTCCTCGTCGCGCTCGTCGCGCTCGGCCCGGTGGCCCTGGCGCTGCTCGTGCGGGTCCTGCCCACCCTGGTGCGCCAGACCCGCCGCGGCGCCGGTCCCCGGACGCTGGTCGTGGGGGCCGGGGCGTCCGTGGTCGGCGTCCTCGTCTGCAGCGTCGTCCTCGACGCCCTGCTCGGCGGCCCGCGCCCGACCGGGCCCGCCCTGCAGGACCCCGACCAGTGGCCCGCCGTCCTGGCCGCCGGCGCGGCCGGGCTGCTCGCTCAGTGGGGCGCGGACCTGGCCGCCCGGCCGGTCGTCGAGCGCACCCCCCGCCGCCTGGTGCGGACCGGGTCGGCGTCCGGGGCGCTGCTCACGCTGGCCGTCGTCGCCTCGGCCCCCGTGGTCGTCGTCAGCGCCGAGGGCGGGGCGTGGCTGCTGCTCCTGGTGTGCGTCCCGCTGGGCGTGATGCTCGTCAGCGCGGCGATCGCCCGCCGGCACGAGCGGCGCGCCATGGTCGACGACCTCACCGGCTTGCCCAACCGGGACGCGCTGCTGGGGGCCACCGCCCGCGCCCTGCGCGCGGCTGGTCCCGGCTCCGGCCCAGGGTTGCTGGTCGTCGACCTCGACCACTTCAAGGACGTCAACGACACCCTCGGCCACCCCGTCGGCGACGCGCTGCTGCGCGAGGTCGCCGAGCGGCTGGTGGCCCAGGCCCCCGCGCACGCCGTCGTCGCCCGGCTCGGCGGCGACGAGTTCGGCCTCCTCGTGGCCGACGGCCCGGAGGCCGAGGGCCTCGCGCTGGCCGTCGTGGAGGAGATGTCCCGGCCCCTGCGGGTGGGGGACCTGCAGGTCCTGCTGCCGGCCAGCGTCGGGGTCGCGCTGGCCCCCGAGCACGGCACGAGCGCCCCCTCGCTGCTCAAGAGCGCCGACGTGGCGCTGTACCAGGCCAAGGAGGTCCGGGGCCGCGCCTGCACCTACGCCGGCCGTCGCGACGTCAACAGCATCGAGCGGCTGCAGCTGCTCGGCGACCTCGGCCACGCCGTCGACCGCGGCGAGCTGTACGTCCGGTACCAGCCGCAGGTCGACCCGCGCACCGGGCGCGTCGTGGGCGCCGAGGCCCTGGCCCGCTGGCAGCACCCCGAGCTCGGGCCCGTCGCCCCCGACCGCTTCATCCCCCTGGCCGAGCAGTCCGGCCTCATCGACGGGGTGACCGCGCTGGTCCTCGACCAGGCCCTCGCGGCGGCCGCGCGCTGGCGGGCCTCCGGGTTCACGCCGAGCGTCTCGGTCAACCTCTCCGCCCGGCTGCTCACCGACCACGACCTGCCGGCCGTCGTCTCCGCGGCCCTGCACCGGCACGGCCTGGACGCCTCGGTCCTGGTCCTGGAGGTCACCGAGACCGGCATCGTCTCCGACCCCGAGCGGGCCGGGGTCGTCGTGCGCCGCCTGCGGGCGCTGGGGTGCGCGGTCGCCGTCGACGACTACGGCACCGGGCAGTGCTCGCTGACGTACCTCACCGACCTCGAGGTCGACGAGCTGAAGGTCG
Organism: Kineococcus rugosus; assembly: GCF_050871975.1. Taxonomy (NCBI): domain Bacteria; kingdom Bacillati; phylum Actinomycetota; class Actinomycetes; order Kineosporiales; family Kineosporiaceae; genus Kineococcus; species Kineococcus rugosus. The sequence goes on from NZ_JBJLSJ010000049.1 coordinate 28,287, forward strand.
ACCGCAGCTTCGTGACCGGGATGACGGGGGACCGCGCGCGGGCCGTCATCGTCCGCTCGACCGTCCAGATGGCCCGCGAGCTCGGGCTGCGCGTCGTCGCCGAGGGCGTGGCCGACGCCCGCACCCAGCGGGCCCTGGCCGACCTCGGCTGCGACGTCGTCCAGGGCGAGCACGTCGGGGACCCCATGTCGGCCACCGCGCTCCTGGAGCTGCTGCGCCGCCAGGTCCGCGCCCCCGGGGTCGCGCTCGCCGTCGGGGACTGAGGAGCGGGCCCCCGCCCTCACGAGCGCACCGTCAGGACGGTCCGCCCGGCCGCGGCGGCCAGCCGCGCGGCGGCGGCGGCGTCGACGGCCACCAGGACCGACGTCGCCGCCCGCGCGTCGCCACCCGGCAGGACCGGGTCCGCCGCCGCGGGCAGCCGCAGCACCACGACGTCGGCGGCGATGCGCTCGGCGCCGGTCGCCGCGCCGGTGACCGGGTCCTGCGTCCGGGCCAGCACGTCGACCCGCACCCCGGGTGCGAGCGTCTGCAGCAGCGCGGGGTCGCCCACGTCGACCCCGGCGGCGACCGTCCCCGGCGGCTGCCCGGTCAGCAGCGGCCCGGTCGTGGTGCGCGCGTCGGTCAGCACCTCCCCGCGCCGGACCGGTGAGGCCAGCACGGCGCCCTCGACCTGCGCGAGCACCCCGTCGGGGACGGCCCGGTCCTGCAGCTGCGCCGTGGTGACGTCCGTGCCCGTCAGGACGGCGCCGGTGGGCAGGTCGCGGGCGGCCACCGGCACCGGGCGCAGCTGCGGGGCCGGTGGCGCGAGCGTGGCCACCGTGACGCCACCGGCGGCGGCGACCAGCCCGGCGCACAGCCAGCGGCGGATCAGCCGGCGCCGGCGGCGGTCGCCGGGGCCGAGGGGGACGGGGCTGGAGGGGACGGGCATGCCCGGACGCTAGGTGCGCCCGGGACGTGGGCCCCGGACGCGACAGGCCGCCCGGGGACGGCGGGCGTCCCGGGGCGGCCTGTGGAGACGGCGGTGACCTCGCCGGTCAGGCGGCGGAGGTGCTCCCGCTGGACGACGACGAGGACGACGACGAGGAGGAGGACGACGACGTCGAGGACGACGTCGAGGACGACGTCGAGGAGGTGGACTCCTTGGCCGGCGCCGAGGCGCTGGACCCGCCGGAGCCCTCCGACGAGCTCGACGACCCGCGGGAGTCGTTGCGGTAGAAACCCGACCCCTTGAAGACGATGCCGACGTTGTTGAACAGCTTCCGCAGCTGACCCGAGCACTCCGGGCAGATCGTCAGGGCGTCGTCGCTGAAGGACTGGCGGACCTCGAAGGAGTGTCCGCACGACTGGCAGCTGTAGGCGTAGGTGGGCACGCGATCTCCGTAAGCTCCTGGGACCCACTGGCACTCGGGTCGGTCGAGTGCCAATGGTACTCGGCGTGGGGGGGGGGGGGGGGGGGGGGGGGGGGGGGGGGGGGGGGGGGGGGGGGGGGGGGGGGGGGGGGGGGGGGGGGGGGGGGGGGGGGGGGGGGGGGGGGGGGGGGGGGGGGGGGGGGGGGGGGGGGG
>NZ_JBJLSJ010000050.1:0-27805 GCF_050871975.1 Kineococcus rugosus
GGGGGGTGGACCCCGGGGGGTCGGGGGGGGGCGTTCCGCGTGCGTCGGCGCCGCCCCCCCCCCCCCCCCCCCCCCCCCCCCCCCCGGCGCCCTGCCCCTCGGCACGAGGGGGCGCGGGCTGCGCGGCCGCTCACGCGCCGCCGAACAGCCGGGCGGTGGGGCCACCGGCAGTCAGCAACCGGTCGGGCGGGCCGCTCTCCACGATCCGCCCGTCGACCAGGCACCACACCTCGTCGGCCAGCTCCAGCGTCCGCCGCCGGTGGGTCACCACGAACGCCGTGCCGCGGTGCCGGCGCAGGACCGCCTCGACCACCGCGGCCGCCCGCTCGTCCAGGTGCGCCTCGGCCTCGTCGAGCACCAGGACGCGGGGCCCGCCCAGCACCGCCCGGGCCAGCGCGACGCGACCGCGCTGGCCCGCCGACAACCGCCGCCCGCCGGGGCCGACGTCGGCGTCCCACCCGCCCAGGTCGCTCACCACCTCGCCCAGGTCGCACAGCGCCGCGACCCGGCGCAGCTCGGCCTCCCCGCAGCGCGGCCGCCGGTAGGTCACGTTGCGCCGCAGGCTGCCGCGCAGCAGCGGCAGGTCGGGCCCGGCGACCCCCACCACCCGGTGCACCGACGCCGGCGTCACCGTCCGCAGGTCGGTCCCGTCCAGCTCCACCGCCCCCTCGTCGGGGTCGACCAGCCGGGCCAGCAGCGCGGCCAGCGTCGACTTCCCGGCCCCGTTGGGCCCCACGAGGGCGACGGTCCGCCCCGGGGCCACGGCGGCGGTGATCCCCTGCGACCCGCCGAGGGCGTCGCCGAACCGGACGCCGCGCAGCCGCACGGCCCCCTCCGGGGCCCGCAACCGGTCCGCGCCGGGGCCGAAGCCCCCCACCGCCAGCGTCCGGCGGGCCGCGGCGCGGGCGACCCGCGCCGCCGCCGCGTGCTCCGCGACGCGGCCCAGGTCGCGCAGGTGGCTCGCGAGCAGCCCGGCGACGCTGACGGCCGCCACGACCGTCCCGGGCCCGGTCGCCCCGGCGCGGACGCTGGCCGCGCCCGCCACCAGAGCGGCCACGGTGGCCAGCCCGGCGCCGGACTCGGCGACCGCGCGGGCCGCCCCGGTGGCCCCGGCGCGCGCGACCGCCGCGTCCACGACGGCCGACCCCTTGCGCCGCAACCGGTCGCGTTCCCGGGTGGTCTGGGCGAAGGCCTGCACGGTGGCGAGCCGGTCGAGGCGCTCGGTGACCTCGCCGGTGAACCGGGCCCGGTGCCGGCGGGCGTTCGCGGTGGCCCGCACCAGCCACGGCGAGACCACGGCCGTCGCGAGGGCCGCGGTGAGCAGCACCGCCGCGACGGCCAGCCCCGTGCGGGGGTCGAGGACCACCAGCGCGGCCAGGACGAGCACGACGACCAGCCCCGACACGACGAGCCGGGCCAGGCCCAGGCTGACCCAGGTCCGCAGCGCGGTCAGGTCCCCGACGAACCGGGACAGCAGCCCGCCCCGGCCCAGCCCGCCGACCGTGCGGGCCGGGACGTCGGTGAGGTGCCGGAAGAGGGTGTCGCGCACCTGCTCGGCGTAGTGCTGGCCGAGGTCCTCGGCCACGACGCGCTCGGCGCCGCGCAGCGCCGCGACGAGGAGAGCGGCCACGACCAGGCCCACGACCGTGGCGGTCGGGGACGGGCCGGGGCCGGGGGCGAGCAGGACGTCGAAACCACGGCGCACCAGCAGCGCGGTCTGCACGGTGAGCGCCGCCTGCGCGACCCCGAGGCCGACGAGCAGGGCGAACCGGGCCCGCCGGCCCCGGCCCAGGGGGCGGGGGAGGTCCGGGGACACGGTCAGCCCAGCGGGGCGAGGCTCGCCCGCGGCGCGCCCGCCTGCGCCGGGACCCCGGGCAGGACCCCGCTCTGGACCCCGGGCAGGACCCCGGCCAGCAGCGTCAGCGCCTGCACCGGGTCGCTCAGCCGCGCCGGCCCCCACGACCGGTGGCCGGTGGCGGCCTCGGCCTCCCGGGTCGCCAGCGGCGACGCCGTCACCAGCCCCGTCAGGGCGACGACCGGCAGGTCGTTGCGCCGCAACCACTCCAGCCCCGCGACGGCGGCCAGCGCGTCGGGGGCGGCGAACAGCACCCCGTCGACGCGGCGGGCGAACTCGGGGGTGCGCAGCAGCCCGGCGGTCTCGGTCTGGAACACCCCGTCGGCGACCTCCACCACGACCACGTCGACGCCCTGCCCGGCGACGGCGTCCAAGAGGCCGGTGAAGGTGCGCAGCACGGTGGCCGCGTCGGCCCGGAACGTCGTCGGCAGGCCGGCGGAGGTGAAGTCGAGGACGGGCCGGGCGCCGGAGTCCTCCAGCAACCACAGGTCACCGCCGGCGCCGGTCCCGGTCACCTTGGCCGCCCCGACCCGCAGCCCGGCGGCGACCAGGCCGCGGACCAGCGCGGCGGCCGCGGTGGTCTTCCCGGAGTTCATGGCCGCGCCGGTCACGGCGAGCACGACCGGGTCGCCGCCCCCGCCGGCGGGCGCCGTCAGCAGCTCGTCGGGGTGGTCGGCGAGGTTCAGCACCCGGCCCGCGGCGCCGGTCAGCAGCCCGACCGGCTCCAGGGTCGTGGCGGGGGCCATGGCGGCGTGCGCGGCGTCGACGCGGGCGGCCACCCCGCCGGCGGCGACCAGGTGGCAGGGGCCGAGGTCGCCCGGGACGCTCGCCTCGAACTGGTCCGGCGCGTACCGGTGGCCGTAGGCGACGACGACCTCGTCGCCGACGAACAGGCTCTGGCGGCGACCGCGCGGGCACTCCAGGCGCCGGTGCTGGCCCAGCCCGCCCACCCGGGCCAGGACGAGGTCACCGGCGCGGGGGGTGGCGGTGGCGGTCAGGCCGGTCGCGCCGGCGAGGTCGACGCACCGGGTGGTGAAGGCGCGCTTGGCGGTGCGGATCCGGTGCTGCGAGGTGGTGGACACGTCGGTTCCTCCGTGGTCGGCGGTGCCCCGGCTCGTCGGGGTGAGCACCACGCTGGAGGGCGTCGATGAGAGGTCCGTGAGACCGGCGTGACAGCTCCGTCATCGACCGCTCACCGCAGGTGACGCAGGTGCCGGTCCACCCGGGCGGGCCGCGACCGCAGCGGCGGCACCGACGCCTCCAGCTGCGCCACCTCGACCGCCCCGGCCCGCCGCGCCGCGACCTGCGTCTGGGCCAGGTACACCCGTTCCACCGCGACCTCCCGCGCCCCGGCCGGCACCGGCACCTCCAGCCGCCGGACGTCGGTGAAGTCCACCCGCGCCGCGAACGTCACCGGCCGCTGCGCCCCGTCCACCCGCAGCACCGCCCGCAGCCAGCCGCCCTGCCCGTCCCCGCGCACCCGCAGCGCCAGCGCCGTGCTGCCGCTGGGCAGCAGCACCGGCGTGCGCGCCACGAGCGCCGCGGTGGACGTCCCGGCGGGCTGACCGGTGAAGTCGTAGGCCAGCCGCAGCGCCGGCCCCGGCGCGAGGGTCAGCGACGCGGTCGCCCGCGTCGCGGCCACCGTCCACCCCGCGGGGTCGCCCAGCCGGTCCAGCAGCACCGGCCGCGTCCCGATCGCGGCCTCCACCACGGACGTGACGCCCACCGCGGACAGCCCCACCGCCACCGGCACCGGCCCGGCCGCCACCGCCGTCAGCCGCAGCCGCCCGTCCGGCAGCGGCTCGCAGCGCAGCAGCGCGGCGTCCACCTCGACCCGCACGTCGGCGGCGTCGACGGGTGCCCAGCGGCCCGCGGCGTCGTGACCGGTGACCGTCACCTCCAGCGTCGACCCCGGCCCCGGCAGGGCCGGCGGCGCGTCGACGTCGAAGCGCACCGGCGGGCCGAGGACCTCCACGTCGAGGCGCCCGGCGGCCGCCCCCAGCCGGGCCTGGACCGCGGCCGGGCCCGGGCGCACCCCGCGGACCAGCACCCGCCCCGCGGTCTCCACGGCCAGCACCCCCGGGCCCGTCGAGGTGAGCACCGCCGTGCCCGCGGTCGGGGCCCCCGACGCCGAGACCGGCACCACCCGCAGCGCCTGCGCGAGCCCCGGGAGCACCCGCGCCGCGGCGAGCTCGGGCCGCAGCACCACGGCCGCCGCCTCCGGTCCGGCGCTCGCGGGCACCAGCCCGATGGCGTGCGCCACGGGCCGGGCGGCCCCGTCGGAGGGGACGACGGCCTCGCTCACGTGCGCGTCGCCGGGGCGGCGGGCGACGAGCTGCGCGGACCCGCCCCCGTCGAGCATCACCGCGCCCACGGCTCCGGCGGCGACCATCCGCCGGGCGGTGTCCGTGGCGGTGACCCCGACCGAGGCGGCGGTGCCGCCCTCGACGGTCAGCAGCAGCAGGTCCCCGCCGGCGGTCCAGCCGACCGCGGTGCGGGCCCGCAGCGCGGCCCAGGTGGGGTCGGTGGTGTCGAAGGGCGCGGGGGCGCCGTCGCGGACGAGCTCGAGCCGGGCGCCGACGGCGAAGCCGGTGGACCCGGCGGGCAGGGCGTCCACGCGCACCCGCACGTCGCTGGTGACGGCCGTCCCGACCGCGAGCGCGCTCAGCTCCGGCGCGAGGGCCCCCGTGCCGACGAGGACGAACCCGTCGGCGGGCACGGGGGCGGGGCCGGGGGCGCGGACGGCGGTGACGGCCCCGGCGCGGACCTCGACCTCCACGGCCGCCACGTCCGGGGTCGTGGTCAGGGACCGGTCGCCGGCGCCCCAGGCCGGCGGGAACAGGGCCAGGGTGCCGGGGGCGACGGTGCGGGTGGCGAGCGCGGCGAGGGCGTGGGTGCGACCGCCGAGGGTGACGGTGCCGTCGAGCTGCACGGACCCGACCCGGCCGGTGGTCCCGGCCGGGCCGGGGGCGATGCCGACGGCGCCCTGCGGGTCGGCGGAGGCCTTGAGCGGGCGGCCGTCGAGGACGACGGGCCCGTCGGGGGTGCCGGTGCGGTCGATGTCGTAGAAGTCGCCGTTGACGGCGGCGACGGCGCCGCCGGCGGCGGCGAGGTCGGCGGGCGTGCGGGGGGAGCTCAGGTCGTGCTGGAGCAGGACGGGCCGGGTGGTGGACCCGGCGGCCAGCCGCAGCAGCGCCTGCCGGACGGGGCCGGAGCCGGTGCTGCGCTCGAGGGTGACGCCGGGGGCGACGGTCTCGGTGGTGAGGGCGGTGGTGAGGGGGGTGGTGAGGGGGGTGGCGGTGGGTCCGGTCTGCGCGGCGGCGGGGCGGACGGTGAGCCCGGCGGCCGAGGCGGCGGCCACGGCGAGCACGGTGCGACGACGAACCATGCACTCAACGTAACCGCAGGGGTGGTCGTGGCGGGGCGGGTCAGGCGTCGCGCCACCCGGCGAGCTTGCCGCCGCGGCTGATCGCCTGCAGGCGCTCCTCCACGGCCCGCCGCTCGGCGGTCGACGTCACCACCAGCAGGTCGTCCCCGTGGCGCAGCACCGTCCGCGGCTGCGGCACGAACGTCGACCCGTCGCGCGCCACGAGGCTGACGTTCGCGCCGCGCGGCAGCCGCAGCTCGAACACCTCCACCCCGTGCAGCCGCGACCCCGCCCCCACGCGCACCCGCACGACGTCGGCCGACAGCGTCCCCAGCGGGGAGACCTCCACGTCGAGCTCCTGCGTGGGCGCGGCGCTGATGAGCCCCAGCCGCCGGGCCAGCGGCGCCAGCGCGGGGGCCTGTACGAGCGTGAACAGCACGACGAGCACGAGCACGAGGTCGAACAGCCGCTGCGACCCGCCGACCCCCGCCACGACCGGCACCGTCGCCAGCACCACGGGCACCGCGCCGCGCAACCCCGCCCAGGACAGGAACAGCAGGTCCGCGCGGGGCAGCGCGAAACCGGCCAGCGAGACCAGCACCGAGGCCGGGCGGGCGAACAGCGTCAGGACCAGCCCCACCAGCAGCGCGTCCAGCAGCGCCGACGGCAGCCGCCCCGGGCTGGCCAGCAGCCCCAGCATGACGAACAGCCCGATCTGGGCCAGCCACCCGGACGCCTCGGCGAAACCCCGGGTCGCGTGCCGGTGCGGCAGCCGCGCGTTGCCCAGCACCAGGGCGCACAGGTACGTGGCGAGGAACCCTGAGGCGTGCAGGACGTCGGCCACGGCGAACGCGCCGACGGCGAGCGCGAGCACCGCCACCGGGTACAGCCCCGAGCTGGGCAACGCGCTGCGCCGCAGCAGGAACGCTCCCGCGGCCCCGACGCCGACCCCGACGACGGTGCCGAACGCGAGCTCCAGGACGGCCTCGCCGGCGTAGAACCACCAGGCGTGGTCGGAGTGCCCGGCGGCGACGTCGGTCAGGGCCAGGACGGCGATGACGACGGGGGCGTCGTTGAGCCCGGACTCGGCCTCGAGCAGGCCGGACAGCCGGCCGGGCAGCGGGACCGAGCGCAGCACCGAGAACACGGCGGCGGCGTCGGTGGAGGAGACGACGGCGCCGATGAGGAAGGACACCGGCCACGACGTGCCCAGCAGCAGGTGCGCGCCGGCGCCGACCACCCCGATCGAGACGGCGGTGCCCACGGTGGCCAGCACCGCCGCGGGGGCCAGGACGCCGCGGACGGCGTCCCACCGGGTCGTCAGCCCGCCCTCGGCGAGGATGAGGACCAGGGCGCCGTACCCGAGGACCTGCGCGATCCCGGCGTCGTCGAACGGGATCCCGAGCCCGCCCTCGCCCAGGACCAGGCCGAGGGCGAGGTAGAGCAGCAGGGAGGGCAGCCCGGTGCGGGCCGAGAGGCGGACCGCGAGCACGGCCAGCAGCAGCACCCCGGAGCAGAGCAGCAGGACGCGGCTGAACTCCTCCAGGGTCATGCCGCACCGTAGCGCGGCGGCTACGGTGCCCACGTGCGAGGCAACGCGATCGTCGTCGGCTCCGGACCCAACGGCCTGTCCGCGGCGGTGGTCCTGGCCCGCGCCGGGCTCGACGTCACCGTCCTGGAGGCGAGCGAGCGCGTCGGGGGCGCCTGCGTCGACGCCGAGCTCCTCGGCCCCGGGGTGGTCAGCGACGTGGGCTCGGCCGTCCACCCGTTCGCCGTCGCCAGCCCGTTCCTGCGGGACCTGCCGCTGGAACGGCACGGGCTGCGGTGGCGGCACGGCCGGTTCCCGCTGGGCCACGCCCTCGACGACGGCCCGTCCGCGGTCCTGCCGCACGACCTGGACGAGGCGGCCGCGGCCCTGGGTCGCGACGGCCGGGCCTGGCGCGCCCTGTTCGCCGGCCCGGTGGACCGCTGGGAGCAGCTGGTGCCCGACCTCCTCGGCCCGCTGCTGCGGGTGCCGTCCTCGCCGCTGGCGCTGGCGGCGTTCGGGGCGCGGGCGGCCTGGCCCGCGGCGCCGTTCGTGCGCGCGGTGTTCCGGGAGGAGCCGGCGCGGGCGCTGTTCGCGGGGATGGCCGCCCACGCCCTGCAACCGCACGGGCAGCCGCTGACGGCCGCGTTCGGGGTGCTGTTCGGGGCGGCGGCGCACGCGACGGGCTGGCCCGTCCCGCAGGGCGGGTCCGGGGCGGTCACCGGTGCCCTGCACGCGGTCCTGCGCGAGCACGGCGGGCGGGTGGAGACCGGTCACCGGGTCACCTCGCTGGCGCAGCTGCCCCCGGCGGACCTGACGCTGCTGGACCTCACGCCCCGGCAGCTGCTGCGGCTGGCCGGTGACGACCTGCCCGCGCCGTACGCGCGGGCGCTGCGGCGCTGGAGGTACGGGCCGGGCGCGCACAAGGTCGACTACCTGCTCGACGGCCCCGTTCCCTGGCGGGACGCGCGGCTGGCGCAGGCCGTCACCGTCCACGTCGGCGGCACCGCCCGCGAGGTCGCGGCGGCCGAGGCGGACGTCGTCGCCGGCCGCCACCCCGAGCGGCCCTTCGTGCTGGTGGCCCAGCAGGACGCCGCCGACCCCGGCCGGGCGCCGGGCGGGCAGCGGGTCGTGTGGGCGTACGCGCACACCCCGCAGGGCTCGGGCGACCCCGGCACCGGGGCGCGGGTCGACGCGCAGCTGGAGCGGTTCGCCCCCGGGTTCCGCGACCGGGTCCTGGCCCGCGTGGAGACGTCCCCGCGGCAGCTGGAGCAGCAGAACGCCAACCTCGTCGGCGGCGACGTCGGCGGGGGAGCGCTCACCCTGCGCCAGCAGCTGTTCCGGCCGGTGGCGGGCCTGTCGCCGTACCGGGTGCCGCTGCCCGGGACGTACCTGTGCTCGGCCGCGACCCCGCCCGGCGGCGGCGTGCACGGCATGTGCGGGTTCCACGCCGCGACGCTGGCCCTGCGCGACCTCGCGCGGACCCGTCGCACCGGGCTCCGCTGACGAGGGTCAGGCGGCCAGCCAGAGCCAGCGCGTCGGCGTCACCACGGCCTGCACGAGCCGGTCGTGCGGCAGCGCGGGCAGCGGGCTGACCGCCGCGTCCAGCAGTTCCTCGTCGTGGACGACGGCCAGCACCGGGACCCGGGCCGGCACCCGCCGCAGCGCGCGGTCGTAGCTGCCGCCGCCCTGCCCCAGCCGGCGCCCGGCGGTGTCGACGGCCAGGGCCGGGACGACGACCAGGTCGGCCGAGGAGATGGCGTGCACGCCCAGGTGGCCCGGCGCCGCCGGCCGGGCCGGGCGCACCTCCCAGTCCAGGTCGGAGTCCTCCAGCAGCACCGGCAGCAGCACCTCGACGTCGTGCCGGCGCAGCTCGGCCAGCAGGCCCCGGGTGCCGGGCTCCCCGGGCGTCGAGGCGTACGCCGCGACCCGGTGCGCCCCGGCCAGCAGCGGGCAGCCCAGCAGCACGCGCGCGACACCCGCGTCGACGTCGGCGGCCGTCTCGGCGCCGCGCGCCCGGCGCCGCTCGCGGATCCCGCGGCGCAGGACCCGCTTGCGGGCCTCGACGGCGAGGACGTCCGCGTGGACGCTGAGGGTGTCGACGGCGCTGTCTCGGGTGGGCACGGCGGCTCCTGGTCGTCTCCGCCCGCGCCGGCGAGGGTTTGCGGGTGCGGTGCGGCGGTCCTCCGAGTCTGCCCCCTCCCGCCGGGTTCGGGAAGGGGGCGCGAGTCCTCGCCGCCGCCCGCAGCGGCTGCAGCCGGTGTCCGCCCCGGGACGGGCGGTAGCCTCCGCCCATGACTGAACGCGACGAGCGTCCCGGCCGCACGGTGCGCAAGGCCGTGATCCCCGCCGCCGGGCAGGGGACCCGCTTCCTGCCGGCCACCAAGGCGATGCCCAAGGAGATGCTGCCGGTGGTCGACACCCCGGCCATCCAGTACATCGTCGAGGAGGCCGTCCGCGCCGGGCTCACCGACGTCCTCATGATCACCGGGCGCAACAAGCGCTCCCTGGAGGACCACTTCGACCGCAACGTCGAGCTGGAGGTGGGGCTGGAGAAGAAGGGCGACCAGGCCAAGCTGGCCCGCGTCCAGGAGTCCACCGACCTGGCCCAGGTCCACTACGTCCGCCAGGGCGATCCCAAGGGCCTCGGGCACGCCGTGGCCGTGGCCGAGCAGCACGTCGGCGACGAGCCGTTCGTGGTGCTGCTCGGGGACGACATCGTCGACTCCCGCGACCCGCTGCTCGACACCATGATCAAGGTCCGCGAGGAGCACGGCGGCAGCGTCGTGGCGTTCATGGAGGTCCCCCGCGACCAGATCCACCTGTACGGCTGCGCCGTCGCCGAGCCCACCGGCCAGGCCGACGTCGTGAAGGTCTCCGGGCTCGTGGAGAAGCCCAAGACCGAGGAGGCCCCCAGCAACCTGGCCATCATCGGCCGCTACCTGCTCGACCCGGCCGTCTTCGCCGTGCTGCGCGACACCCCGCCGGGCAAGGGCGGGGAGATCCAGCTCACCGACGCCCTGCAGGTCCTCGCCCGGGGCGAGGGGCCCGGCTACGGCGTCCACGGCGTCGTCTTCCGCGGCCGCCGCTACGACACCGGCGACAAGCTCGACTACATCAAGGCCGTCGTCCGGCTCGCCAGCGAGCGCGAGGACATCGGGGCCGAGCTGCGCGAGTGGCTCGGCGAGTACGTGCAGGACTTCACGGCGTCGGGTGCGGGCGCCCAGGACTGAACGTGACAACCTGGGCACCGTGAGCCCCGTCGGTGTGACCCAGTCGTGAGCGAGACCCTGACCACGGTGGCGGCCCACCGGCAGTCCTGCCTGGACCTGGTGCGGCCGCTGCCGCCGCTGGACCTCGCGCTGCGCGACGCCCTCGGCTGCGTGCTGGCCGAGGACGTCGTCAGCCCGCGGCCGCTGCCCGCCTTCGACAACTCGGCGATGGACGGGTACGCGGTGCGGCTGCGCGACGTCGAGGGCGCCGCCGAGGACCACCCCGTCGAGCTGCCCGTCGTCGGGGACGTCGCCGCGGGCCGGGCCGACGCGGTGCGCCTGGTCGGCGGCACGACCGTCCGCATCATGACCGGCGCCCCCATCCCGCCCGGCACCGAGGCCGTCGTCCCCGTCGAGTGGACCGACCGCGGCGTCACCCGCGTCACCGTCCGCAGGGCCCCCTTCGAGGGGCAGCACGTCCGCCGCGCCGGCGAGGACGTCGAGGGCGGCACCGTCGTCCTGGAGGCCGGCACCCGCCTCGAACCCCGCCACGTCGGGGTGCTCGCCGCGATCGGCCGCGCCCGCGTCCGGGTCCGCCCCCGCCCGCGCGTCGTCGTCGTCTCCACCGGCACCGAGGTCGTCGAGCCCGGCGTCGCGCTGGCCCGCGGGCAGCTGCACGACGCCAACGGCTACCTGCTCACCGCGGCCGTCGAGGACCTCGGCGCCCTGGCCTACCGCGTCGGCGTCGTCGCCGACGACGCCCGCGAGCTCGCCGCCGTCCTCGACGACCAGCTCGTGCGGGCCGACGTCGTCATCACCTCCGGCGGTGTCAGCGAAGGGGCCTACGACACCGTCAAGGAGGTCCTGTCCGCCCCCGGGCAGCACAGCGTCGCCTTCGACCGGGTCGCCATGCAGCCGGGGATGCCCCAGGGCCTCGGGACCCTCGGGGAGCAGGGCGTCCCCGTGTTCACCCTGCCCGGCAACCCCGTCAGCTCCTTCGTCTCCTTCGAGGTCTTCGTCCGGCCCGCGCTGCGGCGCATGCTGGGCGACGAGGGCCCCGACCCCGACCGCCCCCGCGTGCGCGCCGTCGCCGGCGCCCGCTGGACGTCCCCGCCCGGCAAGGAGCAGTACGTGCGCGCCGCCTGGACCCGCGACGCGGGCGGCCGGCTCGTCGTCGAGCCCGTCTCCGGTCACGGCTCGCACCTGGTGACGGCGCTCGCGCGCGCGACGTGCCTGGTGGTCGTGCCCGTCGGGGTGTCCGCCGTCGAGCCCGGCGACGAGGTCGAGTGCCTGCTGCTGGGGCCGCTGCCCGTGGGGGACCAGTGGACCGCCTGACGCACCTGGACCAGACCGGCAAGGCGCGGGTGGTGGACGTCTCGGCCAAGCCCGTCACCGCCCGCGAGGCGCGCGCGGAGGGGTACGTGCGCTGCTCCCCGGCGGTGCTCGACCTGATCGCCGAGGGCGGCCTGCCCAAGGGCGACGCGCTGGCCGTGGCCCGGATCGCCGGGCTGCAGGCGGCCAAACGCACCCCGGACCTGGTGCCGCTGGCGCATCCTGTGGCGGTGCACGCCGTCGAGGTCGACATCACGCCCGTCTCCACGCCCGAGGTCACCGGGGTCCGCATCACCGCCGCCGTCCGCACGGCCGACCGGACGGGCATCGAGATGGAGGCGCTGACGTGCGTCGTCGTCGCGGGGCTGACGTTCGTCGACATGGTCAAGGCCGTCGACAAGCGCACCGTCCTGGACGGGGTGCGCGTGACGGCCAAGAGCGGCGGGCGCTCGGGGGACTGGAGCGTCGATGAGCACTGACCGCAGCGCCCTGGTGGTGACGGTGTCCAACCGCGCCTCGGCGGGCGTCTACGCCGACACCTCCGGCCCGGTCGTGGTGCAGGGGCTGCGGGACATGGGCTTCCGCGTCGACGGCCCCGTCGTCGTCCCGGACGGCGACCCGGTCGAGGAGGCGTTGCGCGACGCCGTCGCCGCCGGGTACGACGTCGTGGTGACCAACGGGGGCACGGGGCTGAGCCCGCTGGACCTGACGCCGGAGCGCACCCGGGCGGTCCTGGACTACGAGGTGCCCGGGGTGGCGGAGGCGGTGCGCGCCGCCGGCGTGGCCGCCGGGGTCCCCACGGCCGTGCTGTCGCGGGGCGTGGCGGGGGTGGCGGGCCGCACGTTCGTGGTGAACCTGCCGGGGTCCTCCGGCGGCGCGCGCGACGGGGTGGGCGTCCTGGCGGGGTTCCTGCGGCACGCGGTGGACCAGGTCCGCGGCGCCGACCACGTGCGCGCGGACGCGCCCGGGGCGGGCCGCGCGTGAGCGCCGGCTGGCCGGTCGAGCTGCGCGACGGCCCGGTGCGGCTGCGGCCGCTGCGCCGGCGGGACGCGACGGCGTGGCGCGCGGTGCGCGCGGCGAACGCGTCGTGGCTGCGGCCGTGGGAGGCGACCTCCCCGGAGGGCAGCGGGCCGGCGCCGAGCTTCCCGCAGATGGTCCGGGGTTTCGCGCGCGAGGCGCGGGCGGGACGGATGCTGCCGTTCGTGGTGGAGCTCGACGGGAACCTCGTGGGGCAGATCACCGTGTCGGGGATCACCTGGGGTTCCCTGCGCTCGGCGCACGTGGGGTACTGGATCGACCAGCGGGTCGCGGGCCGCGGGACCATCCCGACGGCGCTGGCCCTGGTGGCCGACCACTGCTTCGGAACCCTTCGGCTGCACCGGGTCGAGATCAACATCCGGCCGGAGAACGCGGCGTCGCTGCGGGTCGCGGAGAAGCTCGGCATGCGCGACGAGGGGCTGCGCAAGGCGTACCTGCACATCGACGGCGCCTGGCGCGACCACCGCACGTTCGCGGTGACCGCCGGCGAGGTGCCCGAGGGTCTGCTGGCCCGGTACCGGGCCTCCCAGCGCACTCGTTGACGTCCCGCGCGATCTGCGTGGCGCGACACGCCCCGACGTTGCACGTCCTCGCCGGGTGTGCGCCCTAGCGTTGCGTTCCGTGCCCGCCAGCAGCCTGATCTTCCTCGTCATCATCGCCTTGTGGGCCGCCTACCTCGTGCCGAACGCGATCCGCAAGCACCGGCGCACGGCCGAGGCGCGGCAGGCCGACCGCGACTCGCAGGCCATGCGGGTCGTCGTGCGGCGGGGGGCGGCACCGGTCGGGCAGGCCCTGGCCGCGGCCGCGGCGAACGCCGTGGCGGTGGGGGCCTCCTCCCGTCCGGTGCTCGGCCCGGGCGCCGAGCCGGTGGCGGCGTCCTCGTCCTCGCCGGTCCCGGTGCGCGAGCGGCCGCGCGCGGGGGTGTCGCGGGTGGTCACCCGCCGTCGCCGGCTCCTGGCCGCGGCCGGCGTCGCGACCGGTCTGGGCTGGGGCGTCGTCCTGACGGGGCTGGGCACCTGGTGGGCGGGCGCGCTGCCGACGGTGGCGCTGATGCTGGTCCTGGCGGCCCTGAGCCGGCACGGCGCGACCGCCCCGCAGCGCCGGGCCGAGGTGCGCCCGGGCGCGGTGGTCCTGCCGGTGGTGCGCCCGGCGGCGCGGGTGCGGGTCCCGGTGCAGCGCGACGAGCGCCCCTCGCCGCTGGCGGGGGACGACGGCTGGGAGCCGGTGCCGGTGCCGCTGCCGACGTACCTGCTCAAGGACCGGGCCCGGACGTGGGACCCGGTGTCCCCGGCGCTGGCGGCACAGGCGGCCGGCGAGGCCCGCGCCGAGGAGCGCGAGACGCTCGTGATCGACCTGCGCGAGCACGCGCGGGCCGTGGGGGAGTGACCCTCCTCCCCGTGGTCACCGGGCGGCGCAGGGGCTGGTAACCTCTTCTCGTCGCCGCGAGGGAATCGGGGGACGGGCAAGGGGCTGTGGCGCAGCTGGTAGCGCACCTCGTTCGCAACGAGGGGGTCAGGGGTTCGAATCCCCTCAGCTCCACCGGAGAGATCGTCGAAGGCCCCCACCGGGATCCGGTGGGGGCCTTCGTCGTTCCGGCCGGGACCGGGGTCGCGGCATTGTCGTTGCGGCCCATGCGCATCGTGTGAGGGACTTGCGGCGAACGGGTGACCCCCGGATACGATGCGTCGTGCCAGACCACCTTCCGTAGTGACATGCGACCCGAACGGGGTCGTCCGGACGGATCACTGGCAGCCCACACCGTCGTGGGTGTCCATCAGGCCACGACGGGGGAGGGTTCATGGCTGCCGAAGATCTGCGTCTGCTGCCGAGTCAGCGCCGGCGGGTGATCGACGCACCGGTCCCCGCGACCCAGCAGCCGTTCCTGCCGATCGGCCGCCGCACGGCGGCCCGCCGGGCCGTCTCGCGGGCCACGTCGAAGACCGTCCGCGAGCACCGCCAGCCGGTGTGGCAGCGCGAGTACCGCCGGACCATCGCCGTCTCCGACGCCCTGGCCGCCCTCGTCGGCGCCGTCCTGGGGTGGGTCCTGCGCTTCGGGGAGGCCCCCCAGACGATGGGCGTGTCGGTGGCCTGGACGATGGTCCTGCTCCCGCCGGTCTGGGTCGCCTCGATGCTGCTGTTCCGGGCCTACGAGGCGCGGTTCCTCGGCGTGGGCTCGGAGGAGTTCCAGCGGGTGCTGCTGGCCGGCACCACCGTCGTGGCCCTGGTGGGCACGGCGTCGTGGGCCTTCGCGCTGGACGTGGCCCGCGGGTTCGTCGTGGTCGCCCTGCCGGTGGCCGGGGTGCTGACCGTCGCCGCCCGCCTCGGCGTGCGGCGCTACCTGCACGCCCGCCGGGCCGCGGGGGAGTGCATGCAGTCCACCCTCGTCGCCGGGCACCCGGCCGCGGTCGCCTCCCTGGTCCGCCAGGTGCAGCGCAACACCGACCACGGGCTGCGCGTCGACGGCGCCTGCACCCCCGACGGCACCGGCACCGCCGAGCTGGAGGCCCTCGGCGTGCCCGTGCTGGGCACGCTGGAGGAGATCGCGGAGGTCGCCGAGGACGTCGACGTGGACGTGGTCGCGACCCTGACCTGCCCCGAGCTCGACGGCCCGGTGCTGCGCCGGCTCGGCTGGGAGCTGGAGGGGACGCGCGCCGACCTGGTCGTGGCCCCGGCCCTGACCGACGTCGTCGGCCCGCGCGTGGTGATCCGCCCCGTCTCCGGCCTGCCGCTGCTGCACGTCGACCGCCCCGAGCTGCGCGGGATCCGGCACGCCGGCAAGGCCGTGTTCGACCGGGGCAGCGCGGCGCTGGGGCTGCTGCTGCTGTCGCCGGTGTTCCTGGTGCTGGCCGTGCTCATCAAGCTCGACTCCCGGGGCCCGGTGTTCTTCCGGCAGACCCGGGTGGGCCGCGACGGCCGCGAGTTCTCGATGGTCAAGTTCCGCTCGATGGTCGTGGACGCCGAGCAGCTGCTCATCGACCTGCGGACGCAGTCGGAGGGCAACGGCCTGCTGTTCAAGATGCGCCGCGACCCGCGGGTGACCCGGGTGGGCTCGTTCCTGCGCCGGTACTCCCTGGACGAGCTGCCGCAGCTGTTCAACGTCGTGGGCGGCAGCATGTCGCTGGTCGGCCCGCGGCCCCCGCTGCCGCGCGAGGTCGCCGAGTACGGCGCGGACCTGCGCCGGCGGCTGCTGGTGAAGCCGGGGCTGACGGGGCTGTGGCAGGTGTCGGGCCGTTCGGACCTGGACCTGGAGGAGTCGACCCGCCTGGACCTGCAGTACGTGGAGAACTGGTCGCCGGCGTTCGACGTCATGATCCTGGCCAAGACGGCGCAGGCCGTCTTCGGCGGCCGGGGAGCCTACTGACCGTGGGGCGCCCGGTCACCCCCGTGGCGGGTGTGACGTCCGTCGCAGCGGGGGCCGGTGATCGCGCCTTGCGCTCTTCCGGTGAAGCCTGGCTACTATGCGCACGGCTGAGTAACCAGAAGTGACGGTTCTGGGCCGTTCGAGCCGCAGATCCGAGCAATCGATGGCAGCAGTCGACCGAGAGGAGGGCGCGTGAGCACCAGCACCGAGCCGACGGCCCACCCCGTCGGGAACGGTCCCGCGCCGGCCGCCGGCACCCCCACGCTCTCGGTGGTGGTCCCCGCCCACGACGAGGCCGGCGTCCTGCGCCGCACCCTGGGCGCCCTGGCCGCCGCGGCCGGCCCCGAGACCCTCGAGGTCGTCGTCGTGGCCAACGGGTGCACCGACGACACCGCCGACGTGGCCCGCGCCGCCGGGGCCCGCGTCGTCGAGCTCGGCCAGGCCTCCAAGGCCGCCGCCCTGCGCGCCGGGGACGAGGCCGCGACGGTCTTCCCCCGCGTCTACCTCGACGCCGACATCGTGCTCACGCCCGGCACCCTCGGGCACCTGGCCGAACGGCTGCGCCGGGGCGACGTGCACGCCGCCTCCCCGCGGATCCGCTTCGACCTGCGCGGCTCCACGTGGCCCGTGCGCTCCTTCTACCGGGCCTACGCCGAACTGCCCTACGTCCGCTCCGGACTGGTCGGGCTCGGCGTCTACGGGCTCTCCGCCGCCGGGCGCTCCCGGTTCGAGCGGTTCCCCGACCTCACCAGCGACGACCTCTTCGTGCAGCGGCTGTTCGCCGGGCACGAGCGCGGCACCAGCGACGGCGAGTTCGTCGTGGCCGCGCCCAGGGACCTGCGCAACCTGCTGAAGGTGCGCACGAGGACCGCCTCGGGCAACGCGGAACTCAGCAGGACCGACCACGGCGCCGGGGGGCGCCCGGCCACCTCCGAGGAGGGGGCCGGCGAGAACGCCACCGGGGGGACGTCCTTCGAGAGGTCGACGTCGGGGACGACGAGCGCCCTCGCGAAGCTCGCAGTCACCCGCCCGCGACTGCTCCCGTCCGCCGCCGTCTACGCCGCCGTCACCATCGCGTCCCGGGTCTCCGCTCGTCGCAGGCAGAACACCGCCTGGCAGCGGGACACCTCCACCCGCTGACCGGTTCCCTGGGAGATCACACATGGTTCTCTTCTCCAGTCCTTCGCGAACCCTGGCGTCGCTGCGCTCCGTCACCGCCCTCGACCTGACCGTGGTCGACGAGGTCGGGCTCAGCCGGCCCGACCAGCACCAGCAGGTGACCGTCGACGACGTCACCTTCGACGCGCTGCGCGAGACCGAGGTCGTCGAGCACGTCATGGTCGCCCTGGAGGAGGGCCGCGGGGGGAACCTCATCACCCCCAACGTGGACATCCTGCGCCAGCTGCGCCGGCCCCAGCTGCGCGAACTGGCCGAGCAGGCCGAGCTCGTCGTCCCCGACGGCATGCCCATCGTGTGGGCCAGCCGGCTCCAGGGCGAGGAACTGCCCGAGCGGGTCACCGGCTCCTCGCTGATCTGGTCGCTGTCCGAGGCGGCCGCCCGGTCCGACCGGTCGCTGTACCTGCTCGGTGGCGCGGAGGGGATCGCCGAGCGTGCAGCGGACCGGTTGACCGAGGAGTACGACGGTCTGGAGGTCGCGGGCTGGCACTGCCCGCCCTTCGGCTTCGAGAAGCGCCCCGAGACCCTCGAGGAGACCGTCAGCGCGGTCGTCGAGGCGAAACCCGACATCGTGTTCGTGGCGCTGGGGTTCCCCAAGCAGGAACGCCTCATGCAGCTCCTGCGCGAGCACCTGCCGAACACCTGGTTCGTCGGGTGCGGGGGCACCCTGACCATGGTGGCGGGGGAGATCTCCCGGGCCCCGCTGTGGATCCAGCGCAGCGGCCTGGAGTGGGTGCACCGGCTGGCCATGGAACCGCGCCGGATGGCCAAGCGGTACCTCGTGCACGACCTGCCGTACGCGGCGGGGTTGTTCGCGCGGGCCGCCGCGCGGCGTTCCGCGACCAGGCGAGCGGCGTGAGCGCCGGCCCGCAGATCGAGCACCGCGAAGAGGCGGACCGGACCGGTTCCAATGAGGTGTGGCCGCACGTCACGGTGATCGTCCCCGTCCACGGCGACCGCGGTGAGCTGCGGAGGACGACCCTGGCCCTGGCGGGTCAGGACTACCCTGGCGTTCTGGACGTCGTCGTCGTGGACAACGGCGACAACACGGACCTGGAGGGCAGCGCCGCCGTGCTGCCTTCGGTGCAGCTCCTCTCCGAAGCCCGTCCCGGGTCCTACGCGGCCCGCAACGCCGCGCTCGCCGCGGCCGGCGGCGAGGTGCTGGCCTTCACCGACGGCGACTGCCTTCCTGACCCGGGCTGGTTGCGGGCCGGGGTCGGGGCCCTGCTCAGCACCCCGGAACCCTGCTTCGTCGGGGGTGCGGTGCACCTGTTCGCGCAGGACCCCGAGCGCCCGTCGCTGGCCGAGATGTGGGACAGCCTCAACTTCCTGCGCCAGGAAGCGTACGTCCGGGAACAGGGCTGGGCCGCCACCGCCAACATGATGACGCTCCGCTCGACCTTCGACCGGGTGGGCCCGTTCGAGGACCGGCTCCGCAGCGGCGGGGACCGGGAGTGGGGTGAGCGCGCATCCCGGCAGGGTGTGCGCGCCGTGTACTGCCCCGCGGCGGTCGTGCGCCACCCCGCCCGGGCGCGTATGGCCGAACTGCACACCAAGGCGCGACGCGTGTCCCGCGGCGACGTGGAGACCCGCCGCCGTCAGGGGATGCCCATGTTCGACCCCGGCGTGGTGCGGGCCAGCCTGAACCCCAGCCCCCGTTCCACGGTCCGCCGCTCGGCGGACCTGTCCCACCCCAGCCCGGGCAACCGCGCGCGCTACGTCGCGGTCGCCCTGTGGATGCGCTACTACACGTTCGGCTCGAAGCTCGCGTACGTCGTGCGCACCCGCGGGACGAGCCGGCAGCCGTGAGGACGGAGGAGACTGCAGTGAGCACGACCCTGGACACCGTCCCGCAACCGGTTTCGGAGGCACCAGCCCCACCGGACGTCTCGGTCGTCATCCCCGCCCTCAACGCGGCACGCACCCTCGGCGTGCAGCTGGACGCGCTCGCGGCCCAGCGCACGTCCCGGACCTTCGAGGTCTTGGTCGCCGACAACGGTTCCACCGACGGCACGCGTGAGCTCGTCGAGGGCTACCGCGACCGGCTGCCGGGGGTGCGGTGGATCGACGCCAGCGCCCGCACCGGTTCCAACGTCGCGCGCAACACCGGCGTCGCCGCCGCCCGCTCCGAACTCGTGCTGCTGTGCGACGCCGACGACGAGGTCGACTCGCAGTGGGTGGAGTCGATGGCCTCGGCGCTGGAGGGTGCCGACGGCGTCGGGGGCCGCCTGGACCGGGTCAAGCTCAACGGCGCCTACATCCAGGCGTGGGGAACTCCGCACGGGCACAACGGGGTCGCCACCCAGCTGGGTTTCCTGCCTCGCCCCATCGGGGCGAACGCCGGTCTGCGCAAGTCGGTGTGGGAGCAACTGGGCGGTTTCGACGAGAGCTACGTCCGGGGCGGTACCGAGACGGAGTTCTTCTGGCGTCTGCAGCTGCGCGGTTTCTCCCTCGTCGAGGCCGAGGACTCCCTCGTCCACTACCGCATGCGTTCCAGCTTCAAGGCGGGTGTGCGGCAGATGTACATCTGGGGACGCCAGGCCCCGATGCTGTACCGCGACTTCCGCGCCGACGGCATGGAGTGGGACGCGCGGGAGTCGCTGCGCCGCCTGCGCTGGCTCGTCACCACCGCCCCGACCGCGTACCGCAGCAAGGAGATCCGCTACCAGCTGGCGCGGGAGGCGGCCTACCGCGCCGGGCGCGTGGTCGGCAGCGTCACCTTCCGGGTGGTGTACCTCTGAGCGCAGGGGCGGACCGGACGGTCGGCGACGTCGCCGTCTACCGGCGCCAGTTCCTCAACCGGTCCGAGACGTTCGTGCGCGACCACCTGTTGTCGCTGCAGCGGTGGCGTCCCACTGCGCTGACCTCCTGGCGGCAGGAGGACCCGCTGGAGGTCCCCGGTGTGCCCGTGGTCGAGGCGCGTGAGCACCCGCTGGTCGCCCGCGTGCGGGACCGACTACCCGGGCGGCTCGTCCCCGAACCCCTGGAACGCCAGGAGAACCAGCTGCGTTCCGCCCTGCGCCGGCTGCGACCCGACGTCCTGCACGCCCACTTCGGCACCGACGCGGCGGTGGTCGCCCGGGCTGCGCGTGACCTGGGCATCCCGCTGGTCGTCACCTGGCACGGCTACGACGCGACCCTCTACGACGAGGCCCTCGAGAAGTCCCCCGCCGGCCGTCTGCTGCTGGCCCGCCGCTCCGAGCTGCTGGCCGGCTCGGCCACCATCGCGGTGAGCGGGTTCATCGCCGCCGAGCTCGCGCGCAGGGGAGCCGATGCGGCGTCGACCACCGTCATCCCCTGCGGCGTGGACACTGAGCGCGTCGTCTGGACGCCGCCGCCGGCCGACGGCGGACTGCTGTTCGTGGGGCGGCTGGTGGAGAAGAAGGGTCTCGGAGACCTCCTCGGGGCCTTGGCTGGCCTGGCCGCCCCGCCACCGCTCACCGTCATCGGCGACGGCCCGCTGCGGGGCCCGCTGGAGGAACGGGCCCGGCGGTCCGGGGCTGACGTGCGGTTCCTCGGGGTGCGCACCAGCGAGGAGGTGCGGATGGCCATGCGCGAGGCTCAGGCCGTGGTCATCCCCTCCCGCCGGGCTGCCAACGGTGACTGCGAGGGCCTGCCGGTCGTGAGCCTGGAGGCCGCGGCCTCGGGGCGCCCGGTGGTCGCCTACGCGCACTCCGGGCTGGTCGAGTCCGTCCTGGACGGTTCCACCGGATTGCTGGCGCAGGAGGGGGACGTCGCCGGGCTCGCCGGTGCCCTCGAGAAGCTGACCGCGGACGCCGACCTGCGGGCGGGGTTCGGACTCGCTGCCCGTGAGCTCGCCGTGCGCTCCTTCGACATCCGGGTCACGACCGCACGCATCGAGGCGGTCTACGACCGGGCAAGGGCGGCACGGGCCTGACGCCCGGACCAGTCCCCGGGCCCTCCCGGGACCCGCCTCAGATTCGCACGACCTCACGCAACCGCTGGACGTTCAGCTCGGCCCCGAACTCGGCCCGGACGCGCTCGCGCCCGGCGCGTCCCCACCGCGCCCGTTCCCCGGCGGGTGCGGCCGCGACCGCTCGCAGGGCCTCGGCCAGGCGGTCCGCCCGTCCCGGCGGCACCAGCCGGCCCGAGACGCCGTCCTCGACGAGTTCGGGGATCCCGGCGATGGGACTGGTCACCACCGGCAGGCCGGTGGCCATCGCCTCCATGAGGACGACGGGAACCCCTTCGGCGAAGCTGGGCAGGCAGAACACGTCGGCCCACGCGTACAGCTCGGGCAGGTCCTCGTTGCCCACGGGCCCGACGAGTTCCACGACGTCCGCGGTGCCCTGTTGCCCGGTCCGGGTCGCCAGGTCGTCCGCGAGGGGGCCGGCGCCCACCACCCGCACCCGCACGTCGAGGGGGTCCGGTCCCGTGCGCAGCGCCGCCACGGCGTCCAGCAGTACCGAAGGCCCCTTCTCGGGCACGAGGCGGCCGACGAACAGCACCCGCAGTGGGCCGGCGGGACGTGCGGCCCGCTCGGGCGATCGGTCGGCGAAGCGGTCCGCGTCCACCGCCATCCGCACCAGACCCAGCTTGGGCCAGTGCTCAGGCGCGGTGTGACGCATCAGCTGCCCACGGCAGAAGTCGCTGATGCACGCGACGGCGTCCGCTGAACGGACCTTCGCGGGTAGGTCGAAGGCGTCGACCGCCTCGAACTCGGTGGGCCCGTGCATCGACATCGTCCAGCGCCAGCCGCTGTCCGGGCCGTCCTGCGCGCGGCCCATGGCGACCACGAGACGGGCCACGTCGGCGCCGTTGTTGGCGAAGTGCACGTGCAGGTGGCGCAGGCCGAGGCGGCGCATCCGCTCCAGCAGCACGGCGGCCTCGGCGAGGTAGAACCCCTGCCACACCCGCCCGCGCACGTTCCCGGGGCCGGAGCGGGCGGCCAGCCGGGCCCCGGCGGCCACTGCCCGCGGGTGCCGCAGCGATGCAGCCCCCGTCCCCAGCAGTTCCAGGGCGTGAGCACGGTCGAGCAGGACGCTCGTGGTCCCCGCCTCACGGCGGCTGCGCGCGGAGCGGTGCTGCGCCTCGCTGGTCGGGCGCACCGAGAACGTGTGTACCCGGACCCCCCGTGCGCGCAGCGCCTCCACTTCGTTCTCGATGAACGCGTGCGACAGCGTGGGGTACTCGCTGACGAGGTAGGCGACGGCAGGAGCGTCGTCGGGGAGATCGTCGGGATGGGGCGTCGGTCCCACGGGCGAGGCCATGGGCGCACCCTAATGGGCGACTGCCGCGACCGAGCGCGCCTCTTCCGTCACGGCGGGTCGCGCTACCATGCGGCGACTCGTGCTCGTGACCCGACTGCCCAGACCTCAAGAGGAGCAGCCAGACGTGGAGTCCCCGCTCGTCAGCGTCATCGTCCGCACCCGCAACTCCGCTGCGACGCTCCCGGCGACGCTGGATTCCCTGCGCTCCCAGACCCGTCCCGTGGAGGTCGTGGTCGTCGACTCCGGTTCCACGGACGACACCCTGCGCATCGCGACCGCGCGCGCCGACCGGGTGGTGCGGATCAGCCCCGAGGACTTCTCCTACGGCGGTGCGCTCAACACGGGCGCCCGGGTGGCCACCGCCCCTTTCCACGGGGCGTTGTCCAGCCACACGGTCCTGCCCCGCCCGGACTGGGTCGAGATCGCCTGCGGCCACCTCGAGGGGGGCGCCGTCGCTGCGTGCGGCGGGGCGTCCGACGGGGACAACGTCCCCCTGGCCGGTCCCCTGCGGGTCGACGCCGGGTAC
Organism: Kineococcus rugosus; assembly: GCF_050871975.1. Taxonomy (NCBI): domain Bacteria; kingdom Bacillati; phylum Actinomycetota; class Actinomycetes; order Kineosporiales; family Kineosporiaceae; genus Kineococcus; species Kineococcus rugosus. Next base: position 22,624 of record NZ_JBJLSJ010000050.1, read on the forward strand.
CTGGCCCGCCACCGCTACTGGGGGTTCACGAACACCGCGAGCATGTGGCGCGCCGAGGTCCGCGCCGCCCACCCGTTCGACGAGTCGCTGGTGGCCTCGGAGGACCAGGAGTGGTCGTGGCGGGCGGTCGCCGAGGGTGGGTACCTCGTCGTGGACCCGCGCCTGACGGTCAGCGGAAGCCACCGCCGTCGTGCCGGGGCCCGGGCCTACCACCACCGGATGGTCCGTGAGATCCGTGCCCTGGAGCACGTGCGGCCGCTGGCTCCCTACCCGCTCCCGCGCGCGGTCGCGGACTGGGTGCGCCCGGTTCCGGCGGACCCCTTCGTCTCGCCGACGCGCCGCTTCGGGCGCACGCGTCTGCTCGACATCGTCGCCCGCTGGGAGGCGGGCCGTCAGCAGCGCCGCGGCCGGGTCCCGCAGCCGCGCCTGGTCCCGCGCGCCATCTCCAGCCGTGAGCAGGAGGGGGACGTCCGTGCCGACGCGTGAGGACGGGACGCCCCGGCTGCGGACTGCGGCGGTGCTGCCGGTGCGCGGGCACGCTGCGCTGCTCGACGGGGCCCTGGCGGCGCTGGCCGCGCAGACGACTCCCGTCGACGAGGTCGTCGTCGTCGACGACTCGCCCACCCCGGTCCTGCGGCTCGACGGGGCCGTGCGCGTCGTCCACAGCGGGGGCGCGGGTCCTTACGCCGCGCGCAACCTGGGGGTGGCGGCGACCGGGGCCGACGTCGTGCTGTTCCTCGACGCCCGCAGCCGCCCGCGCCCGGACTGGGTGCGGCGCACGCTGGAACGGTTCGACGACGAGCAGGTGGGCATCGTCGGGTCGGACACCGTCGTCCTCGGGGGCACCTCCCTGGCCGAGCGCGCCAGCGAGGTGCAGCAGTTCAGCCGCCTCGACAAGTACGTGGCGAAGCCCTTCTTCCTCCCGTACCTGCCGACCTGCAACCTCGCCGTCCGCCGTACCGACTTCGACGCGGTGGAGGGGTTCTCCACCGTTCGCAGCGGTGGTGACGCCGACCTGTGCTGGCGCCTGCAGGTGGCGACCGGCCACCGCCTGGACGTGGTGCCCGACGTGCTCATGGAGTGGGTCCCGCGTGACGAGGCGCGTCAGTTGCTGGAGCAGAATTACCGCTACGGCAAGAGCCACCACGCCCTGCGGTGCGACTGGTCGAGGCGGGGTCTCGACGTCGTGCCGCCGTTGCCGGCGTGGCGGCTGGCGGCGCGCACCGGCAAAGCGCTGCTGCGCTTCGGCGTGGCGCTGCCCCGCGGGCGCGGCGCGCAGGCTGAGCGATTCGTTGCGCTGGCCGGGGCCTGCTTCGACTGGGGCTACTGGAACGCGCACCGCCGCAGCCGGGGCGGATCGCTGAGCGCCCGCTGACGCGTCATCCGCGTCCTCGCTCCGCAACGTCGGCGCGAGCTCGCAGGGTGTCGGTGTGGACCTCGGTCGCGTCCAGCACGGGGGGCGGCACGGACGCCTGGACCGCCTCCGGCAGCTGGTCCCCGATCCGCCGTTCCTTCACGATGCGAGCCGGGTTCCCGGCGACCACGGTCCACGGCGGGACGTCGGAGACGACGACCGACCCGGCGCCGACGATGCTGCCGGTGCCGATCCGGCGTCCCGGCAGGATGATGCACCCGGCGCCGATCCACACGTCGTCCTCGATGACGATGGGGCGGTCCTCGCGGAACCCCTGCTGGTTCATGGGGACGTCGACGCGGCGCGTGTCGTGGGCGGAGGCCAGCAGGACGCACCGGGGTCCCATCATGACGTCGGCCCCGATGTGCACGGGGCCGATGACGAGCGCGTCCATGCCGATGTCGGAGCGGTGCCCGACGCGGACGCCCTTGCCGGAGCCGAACCAGGCGCCGTGCTCGATGTTGACGTCCTCGCCGCACGCTTCCAGCATCCAACGGGCGCTCAGTGCCCGCGCCTGCCGGGCCAGGGTGCCGCCGGGGCGCGGTGACCAGGGCAAGTGCCGGCTGACCCCGAGGTAGGCGGCGGCGGCCGTGAGGCGCTGCGCGCGACGGAGGACAGTGCTCCCCGTCGCGCGGTGTGCTCGTTCCGATGGTGCTGCGCCGCGGTCCACACCGGCTCCCATCCTCGTCGACGGCTACTGCGCGACTGTGCGCTGTTACTGCTCGGATACTCTGGATGATGAAACGTACGGGATCAGAGCTATTCCGGCCAGCAACCAGGTCAACGTGTTCGGCAGCGGGTAGGAGACAGGGCTCAACATGAGCGTCACCGCCCACACGGCGGTCATCCCCGTGGAGACCGCACGCCACCCGACGAGCTCGGGGTCGGCGTAGCGCCGTTGCAGGACGGCCCGGAAGGGGCCCAGCAGGACACAGCCCACGAACAGGGCCGCCCCCGGGATCCCGAGTTCCGCGGCCCGCCCCAGCACGACGTTGTGCACCTCGATCTCGACGTTCGTGATCCCGTAGGTGTCCGCCTGTCGGACCCAGTCGCTGGACACATCGAGGAACTTCACCCAGCCGACGCCGGTGAGGGGTTCCTGCTCGACGATCCGCAGTGCCGCCTCATTGGTGTTGTAGCGGTCGTAGAGCGAGCGGGACGTACCGGCCCGTTCCGTGACACTCTCCTGCAACCCGGGTACGACGGCCAGCGCCGCGACGACGACCACGGCCCCGCCGGCCAGGGCCACGGGGATGTAGCGGCGCAGGGCGGGGGTGAGGGCCATCGCGACGATCGAGCCCAGGAGCAGGCCGACCCACACCGAGCGGGTCAGGGACATGAGGACCCCGCCGGCGCTGAGGACGACGACCGCGACGCTCAGTGCGCGCCAGGCACCGCGGAAGCGTGAGACCGCCAGCGCGGCGGCGAAGAAGCACGCCGCGCAGGCCATGCCCATCGCCTCGGAAGCGGCGAAGGGGCCGCGAGCGCGGCCGAACTGGATGCCGACGCCGGGATCCCCGATGTAGCTGGGGAACACCAGGGACCACAGCTTCAGCGTCTCCAGCACGGCCGTGACGCCCAGGTAGAGGCCCAGCAGCACCAGGGTCTTCAGCAGCAGGGTGCGGTGGGCGGCCCGGGCGAAGATGACCGGTGCGAGGCAGAACATCACGAACGGGACGAGCAGGCGGTCCAGCAGGGCGAAGAGGCCGTAGCTGTTCAGCAGGGTCCCGTGCCCGGCGGCGGAGATCGTCGCCAGCGCCAGCAACCCCACCATCGCCACGTGGACGGGGCGCAGCAGCAGGCGGCGCTGCTTCCAGGCCCAGGGGTCCAGGGCGAGCAGGACGACCCCGCCGGCGAAGGACACGCGGTCCAGGCCCAGCGGCACGCCGAGCCGGTCCCAGTGGCTGGAGAAGATGTTGAACACGATCGTCGCCAGGAAGCACCAGACGTACGCGGGGGTCGAGGTCAAGGTCGACGGGCCGGCGTCCGATGCGGTCGTGGTGCCGTCGACCGGCACCGGCGGGGCGCTCACGTGCGGCCGCCTCACACCCGGTGCGAGGAGCTGACCGGGGACGACCGGAGCGACGCCGGGACGTCCGGGTCGGTCTCCCGGTCGACCGGGCCCGTGGTCTCCGACACCGTTCCCGCGGTCCCACCGCGAGAACGGCGACGCCGTTCCATGGCGGTCGCCAGGAGCAGCGCGAGGAGGCCGCCGAGGCCCGCCCCGGCGAGACCGTTGCGCTGCACGGTGCTGGAGAAGTCGGTCCGCGAGATCTGGGCGGCGCGCACGATGCTCAGCCCCCCCACGGCCGAGGTGCTGCTGGTGGCGTTGCGGTACTGAGCCGACAGGGCCTCCTGCCGCACTTCCAGGACGTCCAGCTGGGTGGCCTGCTGCGCCACGGCGGCCTGTGCGGCCGCCACGTCCGCGGGGTTCGGGTTTCGCCCGGCCTGCAGCGCGGCCAGGGCGGAGTTCGCGGCGAGGACGGCCTGCTGGGCCACCTGCACCTGGCTGCTCAGCTCGGTGTAGCGCTGGAGCAGGTCATCGGGGTTGGTGTAGGTGGCGTTCACCTGGTCGACGAGCTGCTGGGCGACCGTCTGCGCGCCCTGCGTGGCGGCGGCCCGGTCCATCGCGTCGACTTCGACCATGATCACGCTGGAGCCGGCGATGGGGGAGGCCGAGATGCGCTGGACGGAGTCGACCTCCTCCCCGAGGACGGGAGCCAAGTCGTTCTGCGCCTGCCGGTCGTTGACGTAGCGGGAGACGTCCGAGGCGAGCTGTTGTGAGGCGTTGGTGTACCCGGCGACGATGCGTGCGTCCAGGCTCTGGCTGCCGACGGCGACGCGGGCTTCACCCGTGTACGTCGTCGGGGTCAGGTACGCCGTTCCCGCGCCGGCACCGGCGCCCACCACGACCAGCAGTGCGGCCAGTTTCCAGCGCCTGGCGAGGGCGGTGAGCGGGCTCACGGGGGTGTCGGTCACCTGGGCCACGGATGCTGCTCCATCTGATCGGCGGGCTCGCTTCGGGTAGTCGGACCGAGGCAGAGAGTACCCACAACGCGCCGAAGGACCTTTGTTCGTCATGAAATTCTCACCGCCAGGTGACGTTGAGTGACGAAGTCATGGTCCGGGGAGATCAACAGCGACCGAGAGTGAGAACGCGGCGGTACCGGTGGACACCGGTACCGCCGCATCGGACTCGCCTGGTCAGGACAGGAAGGCGTCCGCCCAGTCCGCGTGGTCGCCTGTGCCGCCGTCCCCGGCGTTCGTCACGACCAGGCGGATCTCCGTGGCCCCGCTGATGTCGACGCTCATGGCCGCGGCCGACTGGCCCCCGCGCAGGACGCCGCTGTCGGCGAGCTTGGTGCTGCCGTTCCAGACCTGGAAGACGACCGAGCCGCTGGCGCCCACCTCGGAGTCCACCCCGACCTCGGCGGTGAAGGTGCTGAAGCCCGTCACCGGCACGACGACCTCGGAGGCGGCGTGCACACCGAGACCGGTGCTGTAGCTGCGGCCGGCGATCTTCAAGGTGCGGCCGTCGCCGGCCTTGAGCTCGCCGTTGCTGCGGTTGCGCTCCACCGGGCCCCAGCCGTTGCGCACCGTCCGGAACGCCGTCGACGAGACCGCCACGGGAACCACCTCGCTGGGTGCGGTGGTGGGTGCGGTGGTGGGTGCGGTGGTGGGTGCGGTGGTGGGTGCGGTGGTGGGTGCGGTGGTGGGTGCGGTGGTGGGTGCGGTGGTGGGTGCGGTGGTGGGTGCGGTGGTGGGTGC
>NZ_JBJLSJ010000051.1:0-24482 GCF_050871975.1 Kineococcus rugosus
CCGGTCTGCAGCTCCCGGAACCGCCTCGTCTGCCACTCCAGCACCTCGTCCGTCATGCCCTTGAACGTCTTGCCGAGCATGACGAAACCCCCCGTCCCGGGGGGGGGGGGGGGGGGGGGGGGGGGGGGGGGGGCGCCCCCCGCCCCCCCCCCCCCCCCCCCCCGGCTCAGGCGCCGCGCAGGTCGAGCGGCAGCTGCGCGGGGGCACCGGCCACGAGGCGGACGGGGATGCCCCAGTCCTGCTGGTACAGGTGGCAGGCGGCGAACTCGGGGACCTGCCCGGTCTCGGGGTCGCCGTCGCAGGCGGCGGCCTGCACGCTGACGTGCAGGACGCCGCCGTCGAGGTCGTCGGCCAGGCGCAGCGTCCGGCGCAGGCCCTCCTGCGTCCCGGCGCCCTCGGCCAGCAGTTCCGGCGGGGTGGCGGCGACGACCAGCCGCGTCGGGTCGCCCCAGCGGTCGTCGAGCTTCTGGCCGGTGGGCGGGGTGAACGCGACCACGAGCTCCACGACGCCGGGGGCCAGGTCCGTCGGCGGCCGCTGCACGCGGTGCGCGCCGGCGTCGACCCGCAGGTTCGCCGGGGTCAGTTCCCGGGTGAGCCGGTGCGCGGCGCTCTCCACCACGACGAGCGTGTCGCCGTCGACGAGGACGTCGGCGGGTTCGGCGAGGTCGCGCAGGACCGTGGAGACCTCACCGGTCGCGGGGTCGTAGCGCCGGACGGCGCCGTTGTAGGTGTCGGCGACGAGGAGGGAACCGTCGGCGGCGACCGCCAGCCCGAGCGGGTGCTGCAGCAGCGCCTGCGCGGCGGGGCCGTCGCGGAACCCGAAGTCGAACAGCCCCTGCCCGACGTGGGTGGTGACCGCGTACCCGGCGCCGGCGACGGGCGCGACGTTGGCCATCCGGGTGTCCTCGACGGGCCGCACGGCGCGGTCGGGTTCGGCGTCGAGGCCGGGGGTGCGGCGCAGGCTGCGCAGCGCGGAGGTCTCGGCGTCGACGAACCACAGCACCTCCTCGCCGTCGACCCGCTGCACGGCCAGGCCCGACGTCTGCGCGAACCACGCCTCCTCGGCCGGCCCGTCGTGGATCCCCTCGGCGGTCGTGCCCGCCAGGACCCGCACGACCTGCTCCTCGGGGTCGAAGGCCCACAGCTGGTGCACGCCGGCCATGGCGACGACGACCTGCCCGTCGAACCAGGCCACGTCCCACGGCGTCGACAGGTCCTGCTCCAGCGCCGGGCCGCCACCTTCCCTGCGGCGCAGCTGCTCGCCCGTCCCGGCGACGGTGCGCACGGTGCCGTCGGACAGGCGCAGCCCGCGCAGGGCGTGGTTGACGCTGTCGGCGACGACGACGTCGTACCCGACGCGCGCGGCCACGTCGGCGGGCAGCAGCGCGGCGCCCTGCGGTTCGGCGAACGTCGCGCGCGGCCCGTCGGTGAGGCCCCGCTCGCCGGTGCCGAAGCGGCGGCGCTCGGTCTGCAGGTCCGGTTCGAGCTCGACGAGCTGGTGGTGGGCGGTGTCGGCCACCAGCACCGCCCCGTCGGGCAGCCGGACGGCGCGCGCGGGGAACCGCAGGGCCGACCCGGCGGGCGGGGCCGGGACGTAGGGGCCCTCGCCGCGGTGCAGCGTCCCCCCCGCCTCGTGCTCGGTGACGAGCTCGGAGACGAGGACGTCGAGGCCGTGGGCGTGGCCCTCCCCCGACATCGAGGCCACGACGTAGCCCTCGGGGTCGACGACGACGAGGGTCGGCCAGGCGCGGGCCGCGTACGCCTGCCAGGTCGCGAGCTCGGGGTCGTCGAGCACGGGGTGGTGCACGGCGTAGCGGTCGACGGCGGCGTCCAGGGTCGCCGGTTCGGCCTCGTGGGCGAACTTCGGCGAGTGCACCCCGACGGTCACCAGGACGTCGGAGAACTTCTCCTCCAGCGGGCGCAGCTCGTCCAGGACGTGCAGGCAGTTGACGCAGCAGCTGGTCCAGAAGTCGAGCAGGACGACCTTGCCGCGCAGGTCGGCCAGGGAGAGGTCGCCGGCGGTGTTGAGCCACCGCCGGCCGGTCAGCTGCGGGGCGCGGACGCGAGCACGTTTCACCGGGGCATCATCGCCCGGTGCGCTCACCGCGAGCGCACCGGGCGACGCCGGGGCGGTGGTCAGGCGCCGAGGAACTGCGCGTAGAACGCGCGGGGTTCCTGGGCGAGGGAGGCCTTGACCATCCGGCTCCAGTCGTCGACGAGGACCTCCAGGTCACCGGCCTCGACGCCGTCGAGGACCGTCTTCGCCACGGTCGCGGGGTCGGTCTTGGGCCCGTCGACGCCCGCGGCCATGTCGGTGTCGGCCAGGCCGAGGTGGACGGAGGTCACGAGGGTGCCCTGGCCGGCCAGTTCGAGGCGCAGCGCGTTGGACATGTTCCAGTTCGCGGCCTTGGACACGGCGTAGCCGCCGGCGCCGGGGAAGGCGAACCAGGACAGCGCGGAGGAGACGTTGACGACGGCGCCGCCGCCGTTGGCGGCCAGGACGGGGGCGAAGGCGCGGACCATCGACAGGGTGCCCCAGAAGTTGACGTCCATGTCGGCCCGGAGGCCGTCGAGGTCGCCGAGCAGGGGCGCGCCGGTGGAGATCCCGGCGTTGTTGACGAGCAGGTCGACGTCGCGGGCGAGGTCGGCGGCGGCGGCCACGGCCGCGGGGTCGGTGATGTCGAGGGCGACGGGCTCGACCCCGGGCAGGTCGATGGACTCGGGTCGGCGGGCGGCGGCGTAGACCTTCGCGCCGCGGGCGAGCAGCTCGGCGGCGAGGTGGCGGCCGAGGCCGCGGTTGGCTCCGGTGACGAGCGCGGTGGCTCCAGCGGTGTTCATGCGGGTACCGTAGGACCTGACGTTGACGTCAGGGTCAACTCCTTCGTCGGGAACGGGGTCCAGGGGTGCGCATCGGCGAGGTCGCGCAGCGGGCGGGCGTCAGCGTCCGCGCGCTGCGGTACTACGAGGAGCAGGGGCTGCTGACGTCCGAGCGCAGCCCCAGCGGGCAGCGGCGGTACCCCGACTCCGCGGTCGACCGGGTGCGGTTCATCCAGAACCTCTACGCCGCCGGGCTGGGCAGCAAGGCCGTCCTGCGGATCCTGCCGTGCGTGGAGCACGGCGTGCTGACCGACGAGATGCACGCCCGGCTGCTCGCCGAGCGCGAGCGGGTCCAGGCCCAGCTGGAGGAGCTGACCGCGACGCGGGACAAGCTCGACGCCGTCATCGCGCACGGCGAGGCCTACCGGGCCGACCCGGCGGGTTGCGCGAGGGCCTCGTGAGCGAGGAGGAGTTCGCGCGGCTGCGCCGCCTGGCCGGGCGCAAGGGCTGGACGCTGGAGGCGCCGACGCAGCGGCACCCCGGGTACCTGCTGACCAGCGGGAAGCCCGGCGAGAAGGGCGCGCGGATCGCGTTCGGGGCGAACGGCCCCGTGCTCACCCTCGCCGAGGTCGAGCAGTGGCTGGCGGACCTGCCCGGCCGGTGAGCGCCGACGGCGGCGCCCGGGCCGGTCACGGCGCGCGGCGCAGCAGCCGGCGCGCCAGGTGCACGTCGGTGACCAGGGAGTTCAGCAGCCCGGCGCGCAGCAGGGCGTGCACGGCCGTGGTCTTGCCCCGCCCGCCGCCGACCCCGATGACGTCGGGCACCGCGCGCAGCTGCGACTCGGTGATCGCGACGCGGCGGGCGTCCAGCCCCGGGACGCGCCGGCCGCCCGCGTCGACGAGCAGGGCCCCGGTCTCGGCGACGACGCCGGCGCCGGCGAGCCGGGTGAACTCCTCCTCCCCCAGCAGGGCGGGGATCTGCGACAGGTCCGGCGTCCAGGCCCCGATCGCGACGACGGCCTTGGTGACCCGCGCGTAGGCGGCGAAGGTGGACCGGAAGGCGCGGTGGGTCCGCATCGCCTCCGCGGTCCGGGCGTCGGCGACGACCAAGGGGGCGAACAGCGGGAACACCCGGCCGCCGCTGGCCTCGCTGACGACCCGGGTGATGTCCGTCGCGGTGTCCCCGAGCTGCCCGCCGACGCCGGTGATCTGCACGACGTCGCACCCCGCGATGCCGCCGAGGTGCCCGGCCATCGCGCGCAGCGTCCGGCCGCAGTCGATCCCGAGGACGTCCTCGGCGGTGACGATCTCGCGCAGCAGGTCCCCGGCGACCTGGCCGAGGGGCTCGCGCACGCGCGCCTCGTCGGCGGTCTGGACGGCCAGGGCCCGGCGCAGGCCGTACCGGGTCCGCAGCTGATCGGACAGCTCGTAGTCGATGCCGGCCGGGGCGCGGACCTCGATCCGGACGATCCCGGCCTCCCGGGCCGCCTGCAGGACCCGGCCCACCTTGAACCGGGACAGCCCCCGCTCGGCGGCGATGTCGACGCGCGAGACGCCGTCGACGTAGTGGCGGCGGGCGATGGCCACCAGCTCGGTCAGTTCCTCCGGACCCACCCGCTCATCGGAGCAGACGCCGGCTCGCTCGCGCACACCCGGTGCTCACGTGAGCAGCAGCGTTGACCGGGCGAGCAGCCGGGCGCAGCATTCGTCGTCGCGGGGACGACCGGCAGCGGTGCCGGGACCGGCCCCCACCCGACCAGGAGGACGCCATGAGCACCCCGACCCCCCACGCCCCCACCACCGCACCCGCCACCGCACCCGCCACCGAGCCGACCGACGAGTCCGTCGACCTGTCCTTCCGCCTCGACGGGCGCACCGCCCTGATCACCGGCGGGGCCTCCGGCATCGGCAGCGCGATCGCCGGCGCGTTCGCCGACGCCGGGGCGCGGGTCGTCGTCGTCGACCTGCACGCCGACGCCGCCCGCGCCCGGGCCGAGGAGCTGGGCCGCAGCACCGGCCGCGAGCACCTGGCCCTGGCCGGCGACGTCTCCGACCCGGACTCGGTCGCGGCCTTCGCGGCGGCCGCCGGCGCCGTCGACGTCCTGGTCACCTGCGCCGGGATCGTCGACCTCGCCCCGGCGGAGGAGCTGGACCCGGCGGTGTTCGCCCGCACCCTGGCCATCAACCTCACCGGGACGTTCCTCACCGCCCAGGCCGTCGGCCGGGGCATGCTCGAGCGGGGCCGCGGGAAGGTCGTCACGATGGCCTCCCAGGCCGCCACGGTGGCCCTGGACGGGCACGCCGCCTACTGCGCGTCCAAGGCCGGGGTCGTGGGCCTGACCCGCGTCCTGGCGATGGAGTGGGCCGGGCGCGGGGTGACCGCGAACTCCATCTCCCCGACGGTGGTGCTCACCGACCTGGGCCGCAAGGCGTGGGCGGGCCCCAAGGGCGAGGCCGCCAAGGCGCAGATCCCGACCGGGCGCTTCGCCCTGCCCCGCGAGATCGCCGGCGCGGCCCTGTTCCTGGCCTCCGGCGCCTCGGACATGGTCAACGGCGCGGACCTCGTCGTGGACGGCGGGTTCACGATCCGCTGACCCCGCTGCTCACGTGAGCAGCCGCGTTGACACCTGAGCCCGGTACCGGAACCCTCGGGACCCCGGGCGCCGCCGCCCGGCCCCGCACCCGGCGCCGCCCCCCGGCGCCGCACCCCCCGCACCACGCCTCCCGGTCACGACTGGAGCACCCCCATGACCCCCGCCCCCGCGCGCCCCGCCGCGCACGCCCGCGCACCCCTGGCCCTCCCCGTCCGGGAGCCGGTGTGAGCACCGCGACCCGCACCGCCGTCCTGGAGTGCCGCGACCTGCGCAAGTCCTTCGGCGGCGTCCCCGTCCTCAAGGGCGTCTCCCTCACGCTGGAACTGGGGACCGTCACCGCGCTGGCCGGGGAGAACGGCGCCGGCAAGTCGACCATGATGAAGATCGCCGCCGGTCAGTACCGCGCGGACGAGGGCACCGTCCTGGTCCGCGGGGAGGAACTGGCCGCGGGCAGCATCCGCGACTCCCACCGCCTCGGCGTCGCCATCGTCCCGCAGGAACTCGCCTCGATCGCCCACATGACGGTCTACGAGAACCTCTTCGTCGGCCGCGAGCTGAAGACGAGGCTGGGGACGCTGGACCGGCGCCGCATGGCCGCCGAGGCGTCCACCATGCTCGAGGTCTTCGGCGTCGCGATCGACCCCGGCGCCCGGATGGGGACCCTGCCCGTCGGGCTGCAGCAGATCGTCGAGATCGTCAAGAACTCCTCCCGCGGCGCGAAGGTCGTGCTGCTGGACGAACCCAGCTCGGCGATCTCCGAGCGCGAGGTCGAGGGCCTCTACCGGGTGGTGCGGCAACTGCGCGACCAGGGGGTCGCCATCATGTTCACCACCCACAAGATGGCCGAGATCCGCGACCTCGCCGACCGCGTCGTCGTCCTGCGCGACGGCGGGCTCGTCCTGGACGAGGCGATGGCCGACGTCTCCGACGACGACATCGTCACCGCCATGATCGGCCGCGAGCTGGAGGACCTGTTCCCGCCGGTGCGGACGGTCCCGGCCGACGCCGACGTGGTGCTGTCCGTGCAGGACCTCGCGGTGGCCGGGCAGCCGGGGACCGTGGACCTGCAGGTGCGCCGCGGGGAGATCCTCGGCCTGGCCGGCCTCGTCGGCGCCGGGCGCACCGAACTCCTGGAGGGGGTCTTCGGCGTGCGGGCCACGACCGCCGGCCGGATCACCGTCGCCGGCCGGGACGTGAAGCGGAAGAACCCCGCCGCCGCCATCACCGCCGGGATGGCCCTGGTCCCCGAGGACCGCAAGCACGCCGGTGCCGTCATGGGGCTGTCGGTGCTGGACAACGGCACCCTGCCGCGGCTGGGGAGGTTCTCCGTCGCCGGCTGGCTCAAGGGCGCCTCGCGCACCCGCGCCGTCGGGCAGGCCATGGAGTCGGTGCGGCTGCGCAGCCGCGGCCTGTCCCAGGACGTCGGGACCCTCTCGGGCGGGAACCAGCAGAAGGTGGTGCTGGCCCGCTGGCTGACCGAGCACGTCGACGTCCTGCTGCTGGACGAACCCACCCGCGGCGTCGACGTCGGCGCCCGCTCGGAGATCTACCGCATCATCGCCGACCTGGCCGCGGCCGGGATGGCCGTCGTCATGGCCTCCTCGGACATGACCGAGGTCCTCGGCCTCTCGCACCGGGCGCTGGTGCTGCGCGACGGCGGCGTCGTCGGCGAACTGGACCGCGCCCAGCTCGACGCCCCCGACGTGCAGGAGACCATCTTCCGGCTCAGCTCCGGGCTCTCCCTGCGAACCGACACGAAGGAACCCTGATGGCCACGACCCAGCTCGAGAAGACGGCGGTCCCCGCCGACAGGCGGCGGTTCTCCCGCGAGTGGATCGTCGCCCAGCTCATCCGCCGCGCCATGCTCATCGTGATGCTGCTGGTCATCGCGTTCTTCTCCTACCGCTCGCTGCGGTTCACCTCCCCCGAGAACCTGCAGAACATCCTCATCGCGGCGGCCCCCTTCGCCCTCATCGCCCTCGGCCAGACCCTCGTCATCCTCACCGGCGGCATCGACCTGTCCGTCGGCTCGGTCATCGCCGTCTCGGCCATGACCGCCGCCGCGGTCGCCAAGGCCAACCCCGGCCAGGTCTGGCTGACCGTCCTGTCCGCGATGGCCGTCGGGCTGCTGGCCGGGACGGTGAACGGCGTCCTCGTCGCCCGGGTCGACGTCCCACCGTTCATCGCCACCCTGGGGATGCTCACGGCGGGTTCGGGGATCGCCTACGTCATCGGCGGCGGCGCCCCCATCAACGGGCTGCCGCCGGAGTTCGGCACCATCGCCAACACCAAGGTGCTGGGGCTGCAGATCCCCGTCATCGTGATGATCGTCGGCATCGTCGTGCTCGGGATCGTCATGCGCCGCACCAGCTACGGCATGCGCGTCTACGCCGTCGGCGGCAACCGCGTCGCCGCCGAGATCGCCGGCGTCAACGCCCGGCGCACCCTGTTCAGCGTCTACGCCCTCTCCGGCGTCCTCGCCGGCCTGTCCGGGGTCATGCTCGCCTCCCGCGTCATCTCCGGCCCGCCGAACCTGGGCCAGGGGTACGAGCTCGACGCCATCGCCGCCGTCGTCATCGGCGGCGCCTCCCTCATGGGTGGGCGCGGCACCGTCTGGGGCACCGCCCTGGGCCTGCTGCTCATCCAGACCCTCAACAACGGCCTGGACCTGCTGCTGGTCCCCGCCTACTGGCAGGACGTCATCAAGGGCGTCCTCATCGTCGCCGCCGTCGCCGTCGACGTGTGGTCCACCAGGCGCCGGGCCTGACCCCGCCCCGGCGAAACACCCCCTCGAAACCCCACCAGGAGACCCGCGATGTCCGAAGAGCACACCCTGAACCGCCGCACGCTGCTGACCGGCTCCTTCGGGATCGGCGCCCTGGCGCTGGCCCTGTCGGCCTGCGGCGCCGGGGACCCGACCGCGAACCAGGACTCCGGTTCCGGCGACGGCGCCTCCGGGGACGCGAAGTCCCTGCGCATCGGCGTCAGCGTCTACGACATGAGCTCGTTCATCACCGCCGGCAAGGAGGGCATGGACGCCTACGCGGAGGCCGAGGGCATCGAACTGCTCTGGAACTCGGCGAACCTCGACGTCAACACGCAGGCCTCCCAGGTCGACCAGTACGTCAACGCCGGCGTCGACGCCATCATCGTCGTCCCCGTGCAGGCCGACTCCCTGCAGCCGCAGGTCGCCGCGGCCAAGGCCGCGGGCATCCCCCTCGTCGCGGTCAACGCCGAGCTGAACTCCACCGACATCGCCGGCAACGTCCAGCCCGACGACGTCGCCGCCGGCGCCGCCGAGATGCAGATGATGGCTGACGCCCTCGGCGGCAAGGGGAAGATCGTCGTCCTGCAGGGGCCGCTGGGGCAGTCCGGGGAGATCAACCGCACCAAGGGCATCAACGAGGTCCTGGCGAAGTACCCCGACATCGAGGTGCTCGCCATGGACACCGCGAACTGGAAGCGCGACGAGGCCGTCAACAAGGTCAAGAACTGGATCTCCGCGTTCGGCGACGACCTCAACGGCGTCGTCTCCGAGAACGACGACATGGGCCTGGGGGCGCTGCAGGCGCTGAAGGAGGCCGGCAAGACCATCCCCGTCGTCGGGATCGACGGCATCGAGGACGGCCTGAACGCCGTCAAGAGCGGTGACTTCATCGGGACGATGCTGCAGAACGGGACGGTGGAGCTGTCCGCCGGGCTGGCCGTCGCGGCGGCCATCGCGGCCGGGACCGAGGTGAACACCGAACCCGTCTACAACATGCCGAAGATCACCAAGGAGAACGTCGACGTCGCCATCCAGCACGTCGTCACCGACCGCGCCGCGTTCCTGGAGAAGCTGCCCGAGCTCACCGAGCAGAACCTCGCCACCGGCGACATCGCGAACGAGGGGATCCCGGGGCAGTGACCACCCCGGCGTCCCGGGTGGCCCTGGTCACCGGCGGGGCCGGCGGCATCGGCGCGGCGGTCGTCGCGGCCTTCGAGGCCGAGGGCACCCGGGTCGCCGTGCTCGACCGCGACGAGCGCGCGCTGGCCGGCGCGGGCGGGTCGTTCCACGTCGCGGCCGACACCACCGACCCCGCCGCGGTGGCGTCGGCCGTGGCCGAGGTCGTCCACCGGGCCGGCCGCCTCGACGTCCTGGTGAACTGCGCGGGGACCGCGACGATCGCCCCCGCGCTCGACATCGACCTCGCGGGCTGGTCCAGCACCCTCGCGGTGAACCTCACCGGCAGCTTCGTCGTCGCCCGGGCCGTCGGGCGCCACCTCGCCGCGCACGGCGGCGGGCGGATCGTGACGATCGCCTCCCAGGCCGCGACGGTCGGCCTGGAGGGGCACGTCGCCTACGCGGCGTCCAAGGCCGGGCTGCTCGGCATGACCCGCACCCTGGCCCTGGAGTGGGGGCCGCTGGGCATCACCGTGAACACCGTCTCCCCCACCGTCGTCCTCACCGCGCTGGCCCGGCCGAACTGGGAGAACCCGAAGGGGGGCGCGCTGAAGGCGCAGATCCCGACGGGGCGCTTCGCCGAACCCGACGAGGTCGCCGCCGCCGTGCTGTACCTGGCGAGCCCCGCGGCGGCGATGGTCAACGGCCACGACCTCGTCGTCGACGGCGGCTACACGGTCCGCTGACCGCGCCCGGACCCGTACCGTCCCCCGAACAACCCCGCAGCACCCGAACCCGCGAGGAGTCGCAGATGACCACCGGAACGATCCCCACGACCATGCGGGCCAGCGTCCTGCTGAAGCAGGGCGTCATCGAACTGCAGGAGCGACCGGTGCCCACCCCCGGCGAGGGCGAGGTGCTCGTGCGGGTGGGGTCCGTCGGCGTCTGCGGCTCCGACGTCCACTACTACAAGCACGGCCGGATCGGCGACATGGTCGTCACCGCCCCCCTCGTCCTGGGCCACGAGGTCTCCGGCACCGTCGTCGGCGTCGGCCGCGGCGTGCCCGAGGACCGCCTCGGCGACCGGGTCGCCATCGACCCGCAGGTCCCCTGCCGGCAGTGCCGCCAGTGCAAGACGGGCCGGTCGAACCTGTGCCCGAACATGGAGTTCTACGCCACGCCCCCGTTCGACGGGACGTTCTGCGACTACGTCACCGCCCCCGCCGACCAGGCGCACACGGTGCCGGACAGCCTGTCCGACGAGTCCGCCGCCCTGCTCGAACCCCTCAGCGTGGGCCTGTGGGCCGCGCACAAGGCCGACGTCGGGCCCGGCGACCAGGTCCTCATCGCCGGCGCCGGCCCCATCGGGGCGATGTGCGCGCAGGCCGTCCGGGCCCGCGGGGCGACCGACGTGGTCGTCACCGACTTCGTCGACTCCCGCCGCGAGCGCATCACCTCCTTCGGCGCGACCCGCGCCCTGCACCCGGTCGCCGACGCCGAGGAGATCGCCGCCCTGCGCGCGGACGCGTTCATCGACTGCTCCGGCGCGACGCCGGCGGTCCTGTCGGGCATCGCCAGCACCCGCGGCGGCGGGACCGTCGTCCTGGTGGGCCTGGGCGCGGAGGAGATGCCGCTGCCGGTGCAGCTCATCGCCACCCGCGAGATCAACGTCACCGGCGTGTTCCGCTACGTCGACACCTGGCCCCGCGGCATCGCGCTGACCACCTCCGGCACGGTGCACCTGGACGACATGGTCACCGCGCGGTACCCGCTGGAGCAGGTCGAGGACGCCCTCAACGCCGACTCCGACCCGCTGAGCATGAAGGCCGTCGTCGTCGTGAACCCCGCGGAGGCCTGAGGTGGGCGTCCTGGACCGCTTCTCCCTCACCGGCCGCGTGGCCCTCGTCACCGGCGGCTACAAGGGGCTGGGCCGGGGTTTCGCCCAGGCCCTCGCCGAGGCCGGGGCCGACGTCGCCGTGGCCGCCCGCGACGAGGACGCCTGCGTCGCCGCGGCCGCCGAGATCGCCGCCTCGACCGGGCGCCGGACCCTGGGCCTGCGCCTGGACGTCACCTCCCGCCCCGAGGTGGAGGCCGCGGTCGCCCGGGTCACCGAGCGCCTCGGCCGCCTCGACGTGCTCGTCAACAACGCCGGGACCTGCGTGCACCGGCCGGCGCTGGAGGTGACCGACGACGAGTACGACGACGTCATCACCACCAACGTCAAGGGCGTGTGGCTGCCCAGCGTCGTCGCCGCCCGGTGGATGGCCGACCACGGCGGCGGGAACATCGTCAACGTCGGCTCGATCAGCGCGCACATCGTGAACCGCCCCCAGCTGCAGCCGGTGTACAACGCCTCCAAGGCCGCCGTGCACCAGCTCACCAAGTCGCTCGCGGCGGAGTGGGCCCCGCTGGGGATCCGCGTCAACGCGATCGCGCCCGGGTACGTGAAGACGGAGATGGCCCCGGTCGACCGGCCCGAGTTCCGCCGGATGTGGATCGAGGACGCCCCCATGCAGCGGTACTCCACCCCCGAGGAGATCGCCGCGACGGTGGTGTACCTCGCCTCGGAGGCCTCCAGCTTCTCCACCGGGGCGGTGGTCGTCACCGACGGCGGCTACACCCTCTTCTGAGGGCTCCCGGGGGACGGGTGCGCCAGACTGACCGCGTGCTGCGATCACGTCTGGCCGCCCTGCCCCTGGCGCTGGGGCTGCTCCTGCCCGGCGCGCTGCTGGCCGGCGCCGCGCCCGCCGCGGCGGCCGAGCCGTTCCGGCTCGCCGACCAGGTCACCGACCGGGTCGGCGCGCTGGACGGGCGCGAGCAGGACGTCGACGCCGCGCTGGACGACCTGCGGGCGAGCACCGACGTCCAGCTCTGGGTCGTCTACGTGGACACCTTCGACGGGCGCGACGGCCGGACCTGGGCCGACGAGACGGCCCGCACCTCCGGCCTGGGCCTGGACGACGTGCTGCTGGCCGTGGCGACGCAGGACCGCGACTACGCCTACTCCGTCGACGACCGTTCCGAGCTGTCGCAGGGCGACCTGGACGCGGTGGCCCGGGACACCGAGGCCCACCTGGCCGAGGACGACTGGGCGGGGGGCGGTCGTCACCGGGGCGGAGTCCCTCGAGGGACGGCTGCGGCCCTCCCACGCGCTGTGGTGGGTGATCGGCGCCCTGGCCGTCGCCGGGTTCGCGGTGCTGGCCGTCGTGTCCCTGGTGCACCGGCACCGGAACCGCCCCGAGGCCACCGGCCCCACCCCCGAGTTCGCCGGGCGCCCCACCGGGGAGCTGCGCACGCTGGCCGACACCCTGCTCGTCCAGGCCGACGACGCGGTCCGCTCGGCCGGGCAGGAGCTGCAGTTCGCGGCCGCGGAGTTCGGCGCGGACCGCACCGCGCCGTTCGCCGCCGTGCTCGACCGCGCCCGCGCCGCGCTGCAGCAGGCGTTCACCGCCCGCCAGTCCCTGGACGACGACGTCCCCGAGACCGAGGAGCAGCGGCGGCGGGTCCTCGCCGAGGTCATCGCGTCCTGCCGCAGCACCGGCAGCACGCTGGAGGAGGCCGCGGCCTCCGTGGACGCCCTGCGCGACCTCGTGCGCCGGGCGCCGGCGGTGCTGGACGGGGTCGAGGCGCAGCTGCCGGGGCTGCAGGCGCAGGTGGGACCGGCGCGGGACCTGCTGTCGAGGCTGCGCGGCGAGTTCGGCGACACCGCGCTGGCCCCGGTCGCCGACGCCGTCGCCCAGGCCCGCGACCGGATCGGGACGGCGCAGGCGTCGTGCGCCGCGGCGCGGGCCGCGCTGCCCGACCCCAGCCGCTCCGGGGAGGTCGTCGACGCCGTGCGCGCCGCCGAGGCGGCCGCCGCCCAGGCCGCGCAGCTGCTGGCCGGCCTCTCGCGCACCGAGGCGGACCTGCGGCGGGCCGTGGTCGAGGTGCCCGTGGCGGCGGCCCGGCTGCGGGCCGCGGCGGCCGAGCCCGTCGAAGGAGCCCCGGGTGTCTCGACGGCGCCGTTCGCCGCCGCGGCGGCCGCGGCCGGGGCCGTCGCCGACCAGGCCGCGACCACCGCCGGGCCGGACCCGCTGGGCACCCTGCACCGGCTCGTGGAGGCCGAACGCGCCCTGGACGCCGCCCGCGACCGCGTCGAGGAGGCCGCCGGGGCCCGGCGCGCCGCGCAGGCCGCGCTGGAGCAGACCCTGGTGGCGGCCCGCGCCGAGATCGCCGCGGCGGACGAGTTCATCGCGCTGCGCCGCGGCGCCGTCGGCCCGGCGGCCCGCACGCACCTCGGGGAGGCGCAGCGCAGCCTGGAGCAGGCCGTGCAGCTGGCCGGGCGGGACCCGGCCGCGGCCCTGGAGCACGCCCGCCGCGCCGACGCCCTCGCCGAGCGGGCCGGCGCGCGGGCCCGCTCGGACGTCGACTCCTGGCAGACCTCCCGCACCGGGGGCGGGGACGACCTCGGCGCCGTCCTCGGCGGGATCCTGTGGGAGGCCGGCGGCGCGTCGTCCCGGCGCCGCTCGGGCTGGGGCGGCGGGTTCGGCGGGGGCTTCGGCGGCGGCGGGTTCGGCGGGGGCTTCGGCGGCGGTTCGTCCGGACGGCGCTCCTCCGGCCCCCGGCGCTCCTCCGGCCCCCGGCGGTCCTCCGGAGGTGGCCGGCGCGGTGCCGGCGGCCGCTTCTGAGGCCCTCGCGGCCCGGGTGCGGCAGGATCGCGGGGACGACCCGACGAGAGCGGAGGACTCCGGTGGCGGAGAAGCAGACGATCCTGGGCCGCATCGCCCAGCTGGCGCGGGCGAACGTGAACGCGCTGCTGGACGCGGCCGAGGACCCCGAGAAGATGCTCGACCAGATGGTCCGCGACTACACGGCCAACATCACCGAGGCCGAGGCGGCGATCGCGCAGACCATCGGGAACCTGCGCCTGGCCGAGGCCGACCGCGACGACGACGTCGCGGCCGTGCGGGAGTGGGGCGCCAAGGCCGCGGCCGCCTCGGCCAAGGCCGACAGCCTGCGCGCCGCCGGGCAGAGCGCCGAGGCGGACCGGTTCGACGAGCTGGCCAAGGTGGCCCTCAAGCGGCAGATCTCCTTCGAGCAGGAGGTCAGCGCCGCCGAACCGCAGATCGCCGCGCAGACCGAGGTGGTCGCCAAGCTCAAGAGCGGCCTGGCGGCCATGAAGGAGAAGCTGACCGCGCTGCGGACCAAGCGCGACCAGCTGGTCGCCCGCGCGAAGGCCGCCCAGGCCCAGGCGCAGGTGCAGTCCGCGATCGGGTCGCTGAACGTGCTCGACCCGACGTCGGAGCTGAGCCGCTTCGAGGAGCGCGTCCGCCGCGAGGAGGCCCGCGTCGCCGGGCAGGCCGAGCTGCAGGCCGACTCCCTCGACGCGCAGTTCGCCTCCCTGGAGGACGCCGCCACCGACCTCGACGTCGAGGCGCGGCTGGCCGCGCTGAAGTCGCAGGGCTGATCCGGGAACAAGCCCCACCGCGCCGCGGTTGGGTCCTGCGGCATGGACAGTGGACAGGACCTCACCGAACGACTGCACATCGACCTGCAGCGGACGGCGAGCGCGCGGTAGCGGGACGAGGCAGCACCCTCGTCCCGCCACCCCCTCGTCCCCTGGAGTCCCTCCGTGCTCGCCCGCGTGAAACGGACGCCGTTCGGCGTCCAGGTCCTCATCGGCCTCGTCCTCGGCGTCGTCCTCGGCGCCCTCGCCCGCTCCCTCGGCGGGACCACCGAGGACCCGAACTGGCTGACGACGACCCTCAGCACCATCGGCTCGATCTTCGTCACCCTGCTGCGGGCGCTCGTCCCGCCGCTGGTCCTGCTGGCCGTCGTCACCTCGATCGCCAACCTGCGGCAGGTCACCAACGCCGCCCGCCTGGCCTGGCAGACCCTGCTGTGGTTCGCGATCACCGCGCTCGTGTCCGTCGCGATCGGGATCGGCCTCGGCGTCCTCACCGACCCCGGCGCGCGGTCCTCGGTCGACGCCTCGGCCGCGGAGGTCCCCACCTCCACGGGGTCCTGGCTGGACTTCCTGCAGGGCATCGTCCCCGGCAACACCTTCGCCCTGCAGGGCTCCGCCTCCGACGACGGCAGCGTCTCGCTGAACTTCAACGTCCTGCAGCTGCTCGTCATCGCCGTCGTCCTGGGCGTCGCCGTCCTGAAGGTCGGCGAGAAGGCCGACCCCGTCCTGAACGTCGCCCGCTCCGGCCTGGCCGTCGTGCAGACGGTCCTGTGGTGGGTCATCCGGCTCGCGCCGATCGGCACCGTCGGCCTGCTCGGCAAGGCGGTGGCGACCTACGGCTGGGACGCGCTGAGCCCGCTGGGCGTCTTCGTCGTCGACGTCTACGTCGGCCTCGCCCTGGTGATCTTCGTGGTCTACCCGGTCCTGCTGCGCGCCCACGGCCTGAGCGTCCGCAGCTTCTTCTCCGGGGTGTGGCCCGCGACGCAGCTCGCCTTCGTCTCGCGCTCGTCCATCGGCACGCTGCCGGTGACCCAGCGCGTCACCGAGGACCTCGGGGTGCCGCAGTCGTACGCCTCCTTCGCCGTCCCGCTGGGTGCGACGACCAAGATGGACGGCTGCGCCGCGATCTACCCGGCGCTGTCGGCGATCTTCGTCGCCGGGTTCTTCGGCGTCGACCTGTCGCTCACCGACTACCTGCTCATCGCGTTCGTCTCCGTCGTGGGCTCGGCGGCGACCGCCGGGCTGACCGGCGCCACGGTCATGCTGACGCTGACCCTGTCGACGCTGGGGCTGCCGCTGGCCGGGGTCGGGCTGCTGCTGGCCATCGACCCGATCCTGGACATGGGCCGCACGGCCGTGAACGTCACCGGCCAGGCGCTCGTCCCGGCCGTCGTCGCCAAGCGCGAGGGCATCCTGGACGTGGCCCGCTACCGCGACCGGCACTCCGTGCGGGACAGCGTCCCCGCCTGATCCCCGCCCGTCCCCACCGGCCCGCGCAGCGACCGCTGCGCGGGCCGGCGTGCGTCAGGGACCCGCCGGCGCCAGGACCAGCAGGGGCTTGGCCCCGCGCGCGGTGTCCCCGACGAGGGCCACCAGGGTGCCGTCGGGCGCGAACGCCCCCACCGGCCCCTCGACCCCGGACGCGGTGAGGAAGCAGCCGTGGCCCAGGTTCGCCGCCTCCCGCTCGTCGACCTCGCGGGCCGGGAACAGCCGGCGGGCGACCGCGGCCAGCGGCTCGACCCGCGGGGCGGCCTCCAGCTCCTCCAGGGTGAGCGCCTCGTCGAGGGTGAAGGGGCCCGAGCGGGTGCGCCGCAACGCGGTCAGGTGACCCCCCACCCCCAGGGCGCGGCCGAGGTCGCGAGCCAGCGCCCGCACGTACGTCCCGCTGGAGACCTCCACGACGACGTCGAGGTCCAGGAACGGCCCCTCGACCCGCCGACCGGTGACCTCGAACCGGGAGACCGTCACCGGCCGCGCCGGCAGCTCGACGTCCTCGCCGCCGCGCACGCGCGCGTAGCTGCGCCGGCCGTCGACCTTGATGGCGCTGACCGAGCTCGGCACCTGCTGGATCGGCCCGGTCAGCGCCGCGAGCGCGTGCGCGACGGCCTCCCCCGGCAGCGCCGAGGCGTCCACGGGCTCACCGAGCGGCTCGCCCTCGGCGTCGTCGGTGACGGTCGCGACCCCCAGCCGGACCGTCGCGGTGTACGCCTTGTCGTGGGCGACGAGGTGGGTCAGGAACTTCGTCCCGCGGTTCGCTCCGAGCACCAGGACGCCCGTCGCGGCCGGGTCGAGCGTCCCGGCGTGCCCCACCCGCCGGGTCGACAGCAGGCGCCGGCAGCGGCCCACGACGTCGTGGCTGGTCCAGCCGGCGGGCTTGTCCACCACGAGGACGCCGTCACCGACGCCCGTCCGGTCGGCGGCGGCGGTGGGGCGGTCCTGGGGGTGCGGGGTGGGCGACACGGTGAGAAGCATGCCGTGCCCGCGGGACCGGGCCGTGCGCACCGGCGGGTCAGAACACCGACGCGACGAAACCGCCCATCACGGCGACGGCGGCGAGGAAGACGAGCCCGAACACCGCGAGCACGACGCCGCTGAAGCCGCGCCCCAAGAAGGAGCCGCCCTCGGCCCGCACGTGCGCGCGGTCGGGGGCGGCGGGGTCGTAGACGACCTGCGCGGACCGCCCGGTGACGAAGGACCGGTTCCACACCTGGTCGCCGACGACCGTGACGTCCCGACCGTCCACGGCGAAGCGGACGACCGGGGAGAACGTCATGCGGTGCTCGCGGTGGCTGGTGATGCGGTTGTCGACGACCGTCCCGGTCGTGGACACCCCGTCGGTGCGCAGCCGCAGCGCCTCCCGGGAGCGGGAACGGGCGCGCAGCGCCATCCGCAGGCCGCCGACGACCACGGCCACGCCCAGCAGGGCGGTCAGCACGAGGACCACGACGAAGGCGGTGGGGACGCCGTCGCCCCCACCGGCCACCGCGTCGATCCCGAGGCCGCGCAGGCCCGGCAACTGCGGTTCCATGCTCACCACAGTGCCACGCGGCGTCAGATCCGGTCGGGTTCCCCGCGAACCTCGTCGTCCTCGTCCTCGCCGAGGTCCTCGTCGGGGTCCTCGTCCTCGTCGAGGTCGTCGTGCTCGACCGGCTTCCGGTACGGGTCGACGTCACCGGCGGGTTTGGCGCCCTGGGCGAGCGCGGCGACGCGGGCGTCCTGCTCGGCCGCCTTCGACAGCAGGTCGGTGATCTGCTGGGCGGTCTCGGGGACCTCGTCGGCGGTGAACGTCAGGGTCGGCGTCAGCCGGATCCCGGTGCGCTTGCCGACCTCCGAGCGCAGCACGCCCTTGGCCGACTCCAGCGCCACCCGGGTGCCGGCCTTCTCCTCCTCGCTGCCGAGGACGGTGTAGTAGAGCGTCGCGTGCTGCAGGTCGTTCGTCACCCGGGCGTCGGTGATCGTGACGAACCCCAGCCGGGGGTCCTTGACGCGCTTCTCCAGGGCGTCGGCGACGACGACCTTGATGCGGTCGGCGAGCTTGCGGGCGCGGGTGGGATCCGCCACGGGAACTCCTGAGGATCGGTCGGGGATCAGTCGTCCGACGACAGGAACTGCCGCCGGGCGGAGAGGATCTGGAACTCGGGGTGCGCCGCGACGAGGCGTTCGCACCGGTCGAGCACGTCGACGCAGCGAGCGGCGTCGGCGGCCACCACGGCGACCGCGACCTCGGCCCGCCGGTGCAGGTCGAGGTGGCCGGTCTCGGCCGCGGCGACCTCGAAGGAACGGCGCAGCTCGGCGACCAGCGGCCGGACGATGCTGCGCTTGCCCTTGAGGGAGTGGACGTCACCCAGGAGCAGGTCGACGGTGAGCGTTGCGGTGAACATGGTGAGTCGCTGGTCCCCAGCGCGGGTGGTGGCCGGGGCGGGACCGTGCGGTCCCACCCCGGCCACCGGGTCGAGCGGGGTCAGCCCCGCTTCTTCTCCTGCATCTCGTACGTCTCGATGACGTCGTCGATCTGGAGGTCGTTGTACGACCCCAGGCCGATGCCGCACTCGTAGCCCTCGCGGACCTCGGTCGCGTCGTCCTTGAAGCGGCGCAGCGACTCGATCGTCAGGTTGTCCCCGTGCACGACACCCTTGCGCAGCACGCGCGCCTTGGTGTTGCGGCGGATCAGACCCGAGCGGACGAGCGTACCGGCGATGTTGCCGAACTTGGACGAGCGGAAGATCTCGCGGACCTCCGCCGTACCGAGCTGGACCTCCTCGAACTCCGGCTTGAGCATGCCCTTCAGGGACGCCTCGACGTCCTCGATGGCGGAGTAGATGACCGAGTAGAAGCGGATGTCGACGCCCTCGCGGTCGGCGTACTCCTTGGTCTGCTGCTCCGGGCGCACGTTGAACCCGATGATGATCGCGTTCGAGGCGACGGCGAGGTTGACGTTGTTCTTCGTCACCGCACCGACACCGCGGTCGATCACGCGCAGCTCGACCTCGTCACCGACGTCGATCTTGTACAGCGCGTCCTCGAGGGCCTCGACCGAACCCGCCCCGTCACCCTTGAGGATGAGGTTGAGGGTCTCGACCTTGCCCTGCTCCAGCGCCTTGGTGAAGTCCTCCAGCGAGATGCGCTTGCGCGCCTTCGCCAGGGCCGCGTTGCGCTCCTGCGCCTCGCGCTTCTCCGCGATCTGCCGGGCGGTCCGGTCGTCCGGCGCCGCCAGGAAGGTGTCGCCGGCGCCGGGCACCGACGTCAGGCCCAGGACCTGGACCGGACGCGACGGCGTGGCCGCCTCGACCGTGTCGCCGTTCTCGTCGATCATCGCCCGGACGCGGCCGTAGCCGGTGCCCGCGACGATGGCGTCGCCGACGCGCAGGGTCCCCGACTGCACCAGGACGGTGGCCACGGGGCCGCGGCCCTTGTCGAGGTTGCCCTCGATCGCCACGCCGCGGGCGTCCTTGTCGGGGTTGGCCCGCAGGTCCAGCGACGCGTCGGCGGTGAGCAGGACGGCCTCGAGGAGGTCGTCCAGGCCCATGCCCTGCTTCGCCGAGACGTTGACGAACATCGTGTCGCCGCCGTACTCCTCGGCCACGAGGTTGTACTCGGTCAGCTGCTGCCGGACCTTGTCCGGGTTCGCGCCTTCCTTGTCCACCTTGTTGACCGCGACGACGATCGGGACGTCGGCCGCCTGGGCGTGGTTGAGCGCCTCGATGGTCTGGGGCATCACGCCGTCGTCGGCCGCCACCACGAGGATCGCGATGTCGGTGACCTTGGCACCGCGGGCACGCATGGCCGTGAAGGCCTCGTGACCCGGGGTGTCGATGAAGGTGATCGGCCGCTCGGCGCCCTCGTGCTCCTTGACGACCTGGTAGGCGCCGATGTGCTGCGTGATGCCACCGGCCTCCTTCGCCACGACGTCGGAGGAGCGGATGGCGTCGAGCAGCTTCGTCTTCCCGTGGTCGACGTGACCCATGACGGTCACGACCGGCGGGCGGGCCTCGAGCTCGTCGTCGCCCTCGGCCTCCAGCTCGGCGTCGAGGTCGATCGAGAAGCCCGCGAGGAGCTCGCGCTCCTCGTCCTCGGGGGAGACGATCTCGATGACGTAGCCCAGCTCGGCACCCAGCGTCTGGAACGTGTCCTCGTCCAGCGACTGCGTGGCGGTCGCCATCTCCCCCAGGTGGAAGAGGATGGTGACCAGCGCCGCGGGGTCGGCGTCGATGCGCTCGGCGAAGTCGCTCAGCGACGCGCCGCGGCGGATGCGGATGACGGTCGTGCCGTCACCGTGCCGGACCGAGACGCCGCCGACCGACGGCGCCGCCATCGACTCGAACTCCTGGCGCTTGGCGCGCTTGGACTTGCGGCCGCGCGCCGGCTTGCCGCCGGCGCGACCGAACGCGCCCTGGGTGCCGCCGCGGTTGCCCGGACGACCACCACCGCCACCGGGGCGACCGGCGAAACCGCCGCCACCGCCACCGGGACCACCGGGACGACCGGCGAAGCCGCCGCCGCCGCGGCCGCCACCGGGACCACCACGGCCCGGCGCGCCGGGACGACCGGCACCGGCACCGGCACCCGGACGGCCGACCGTCGGGCGCGCGGGCATCATGCCCGGGTTCGGGCGCGGACCACCGGGACGGGGACCACCGGCACCGGGCGCACCGCCCGGACGGGGACCGCCCTGCGGACGGGGCATGCCCTGGTTGGCCGCGAACGGGTTGTTGCCCGGGCGCGGAGCACCGCCCTCGCGCTGGGGCCGGGGCATGCCCTGGCTCGTCGCGAAGGGGTTGTTGCCCGGGCGCGGCGCACCGCCACCGGGACGGGGAGCGCCACCGGGCGCACCGGGACCGCCGGGGCGGCCCTGGCGGTCGCCCTGCGGACGGTCGCCGCGGGGACGGTCGCCACCGGGGCGGTCACCGCGCTCGGGGCGGTCGCCGGGGCGACCACCGCGCTCGGGACGCGCACCGGGACCACCCTGACCGGGCGCACCCGGACGGGCACCGGGACCACCCGGGCCCGGGCGGGCACCCGGACGCGGGCCCTGGCCCGGACCGCCGGCGGCCGGCGGGGTGGACGGGCGCGCACCCGGGGTGGGGCGCTGCCCGGGAGCCGCCGGGCGCTGCGCAGCGGGACGCTCGACCGGGCGGTCGGCGGGGGCGCTGGGCGGGGCCTGGAAGGCGGGACCGGTCGCCGCGGGGGCGGGAGCCGCCGGCGCGGGGGCCGACGGTGCCGGCGCGGCCGGGGTGGGGCCGGCGGCGGGAGCCGCCGGGCGCGCGGGCGCCGGGGGCGCCGGTCGCGCGGCGGGAGCCGGACCCGGACGGGCACCGGGGGGGACGCGCGGACCCGGCTTCACCGCCGGACCCGGGCGGGCGGCGCTGGTGCCGCCCTCGTGGGGGAACTTGTCCTTCAGCCGCCGGATGACCGGCGGTTCGACGGTCGAGCTCGCAGACCGCACGAACTCGCCCATCTCCTTGAGCGTGGCCAGCACGACCTTGCTCTCGACTCCGAACTCCTTGGCGAGCTCGTAGACCCGGACCTTTGCCACATCTCTCCTGTCTCGGTCCGGGCTCGTCTCTACCGGGCGCGGACCGTCATCAGTCGGGGGGATTCATCGCTGGAAGCTCATCGGGTGCTCATCAGCTGTTCGACCCGTTCTCATCGGTGGTGGTGGACACGACGGCCTCGTGCGGCGACGAGCCCAGGAAGGACCGTACGCCCGAGGGGTCGAGGGGAGCCGTCCGGCGCAGCGCGCGGGGCCAGGCCCTGCGCTTGTCCGCCAGCTCCAGACACGCGGTGCTGTGGTGCAGCCACGCGCCCCTGCCCGGGAGGCTGCGCCGCACGTCGACGAGGAGGGCTCCCGCCTCGTCCGGTGCGACGACGACTCTCAGCAGCGACGACCGGCCGTCGCGGCGACGGCACCCCACGCACGTGCGCTCCGGCTCGGAGGCAGGCGCGGGAGACCGCCGGTCGCGGGGACCGGTCGCAGGCAGTGTAACGATGGGAGACAGTCTAACCTTCCCGCTCAGCCTTCGCCCGCGGGTGCCCCCGCCGCCTGGGTGTCGGGCCGGATGTCGATGCGCCAGCCGGTCAGCTTCGCGGCGAGGCGGGCGTTCTGCCCCTCCTTGCCGATCGCCAGCGACAGCTGGTAGTCGGGCACCACGACCCGCGCGGACCGCGCCGCGAGGTCGACGACCTCGACGGAGCTCACCCGCGCCGGCGACAGCGCGTTGGCGACGAAGCGCGCCGGGTCCTCGTGGAAGTCGACGATGTCGATCTTCTCACCGCGCAGCTCGGCCATCACCGCCCGCACCCGCTGCCCCATCGGCCCGATGCAGGCGCCCTTGGCGTTGACCCCCGAGCGGGTGGCGCGCACGGCCATCTTCGAGCGGTGCCCCGCCTCGCGGGACAGCGCCGTGATCTGCACCGTCCCGTCGGCGATCTCGGGGACCTCCAGGGCGAACAGCTTGCGCACCAGCTGCGGGTGGGACCGGCTGAGGACCACCTGCGGGCCCTTGGGGCCCTTCTTCACGCTCACCACGAAGCAGCGGATGCGCGAGCCGTGCTCGTACCGCTCCCCCGGCACCTGCTCGGCCGGGGGCAGCACGCCCTCCAGCGCACCCAGGTCGACCTGGACCACCCGCGGGTCCCGGCCCTGCTGGACCACGCCGGAGACGATCTCGCCCTCGGTCTCGGCGAACTCGCCGAGCACGGCGTCGTCCTCGGCGTCGCGCAGCCGCTGCAGGATGACCTGCCGGGCCGTGCCCGCCGCGATGCGCCCGAAGCCGGTGGGGGTGTCGTCGAACTCGCCGACGACCGCGCCCTGCTCGTCGCGCTCCTTGGCCCAGACCCGGACCTCGCCGCTGCCGCGGTCGAGCTCCACGCGGGCGTCCGGGTGCGCCTTGTGGTCGGTGTGCTCGGTGCGGTGGTAGGCCACGAGCAGCGCCTGCTCGATGGCCCGCACCAGCGTCTCGAACGGGATCTCCCGATCGCGCTCGAGCATCCGCAGGGCGGCCATGTCGATGTTCACTGCTCGTCCTCGTCCTCGTCGTCCAGCTCGTGCTCGTCCGCCACGAGGTCCTCGATGTCCGCGCCCGCGCGACGGAACTCCACCTGCACCTCGCCGCGCACCAGGTCGGCCCAGGCCAGGTCGTGCGGGGCCCCCACGTCCTTGGCCCGCGGGGGCTTGCCCTTCACCATCTGCGGCTCGCCCGTCCCGTGGACGCCGGCCCCGTCGACCGAGACCACGCGCACCAGGACCGCCGACCCGTCGGCCAGCACCGCGCGCACCAGCCGCCCGCGCGCCCGCGCCCAGTGCCGCGGCGTCGTCAGCGGCCGGTCGACGCCGGGCGAGGTCACCTCGAGGGTGTACGGGGTCTCCCCCAGCACCCCCGCGTCGTCGAGGGCCTGCGAGACGGCGGTCGACGCGGCGGCGACCGCGTCGAGGTCGATGTCGGACGGCTCGTCCCCCGCGCCGTCGACGACGACGCGCACGACGTGCCGGCGACCGGCGGTGCTGACGTCGACGTCGTCCAGGACCAGGGAGTCCCCGAGCTCGGAGCCGGGGGCGAACACCGGGGCCAGAGCCCCCCTGACGGTCTCCTCGAGCGTCGTCACGACCGCCCCTCCCTGCTCTCGAGTTGTCCTGACGGCCACGGCACCGGAACCGGCGCGGGCACGACGGGACAGCTTAGTCGGTGTCCGGCCCTGCCCGGTCCGGCGCGGGCCTGGCACGATCGGTGCCCGTGCCCCCCGCTCCCGCCCCCCTGCGCCGCCGCACCCTGCTCGGGGCCCTCCTGCTCACCGGGGCCGGGCTCGGCGGGTGCGGGGTGCGCTGGGTGGGCGGACCGGAGCCGACGCCGACCGCCGAGCGGGGGCCCGACGACCTCGCGCGGGAGGCCGCCGTCGCCGACGCGCGGGCCCTGCTGGAGCTGCTCGCGCCCGCCGCGTCGGGGCCCGCGCCCCTGCGGGCCGCCGCGGAGGAGGGGGTGCGGGTCTGCCGGGCGCACCTGGTGGCGCTGGGGGCGGACGCCACGCCCCCCACCGCGCCCACCACCTCCGCCGCCTCCGCCGCGCCCGCCGCGACCCCGGCCGCCCCGCCGCAGGCCCAGGACGTCGTGGACCGGCTGACGGCCACGGCCACCTCCGCGGGGGGGGGGGGGGGGGGGGGGGGCGGGGGGGGGGGGGGGGGGGGGGGGGGGCGGGGGGCCGGGGGGGGGGGCCGCCACGGGGGGGTCCGGCGCGCCTGGGTGTGCGCC
>NZ_JBJLSJ010000052.1:0-23726 GCF_050871975.1 Kineococcus rugosus
CCCCCCCCCCCCCCCCCCCCCCCCCCCCCCCCCCCCCCCCCCCCCCCCCCCCCCCCCCCCCCCCCCCCCCGCGACCGCCCACACCAGCACCCCGGCGATCGCGGCGTAGAAGGCGTAGTCGACGTAGTGCCCGTACTGCTCGACGAGCTCGTACTGCGTGCCCAGGGCCATGCCCAGGCCGATGAGCAGCGCGTTCCACAGGCCGCTGCCGGCCACCGTGAACAGCGAGAACTTCAGCAGGCTCATCCGCGCCGCGCCCGCGGGCAGCGAGATGAGGCTGCGGACGCCGGGCACGAACCGGCCGGTGAAGACCGCCGCCCCCTCGTGGCGGTGGAACCACTCGGCGGACTTCGTGACGTCCGAGGCGTCCATCAGCGGGATGCGGCCGGCGATGCGCGCCGCCCGGTCCAGGCCGATCACCTTGCCCACCCAGTACAGGACGAGCGAGCCCAGGTACGAGCCCAGGGTCGACAGCGCGAACACCGCCACCAGGTTGATCGCGCCGGTCTGGACGAGGAAACCGGCCAGCGGCAGCACGATCTCGCTGGGGATGGGCGGGAAGACCACCTCCGCGAAGCTCAGCAGCCCGACCCCGGGGGCGCCGAGGGCGTCGACGGTGTCCAGGACGAACCCGGTCAGGCCGCCGGTCTCAGCGACAGCGGTCTCGGCCGTGGTGCTCATGCGGGGGAGTCCTCCGGGGGTGTGGGGGAAGGGGGCGGGAACGGCGGGCGCACGTCGACGTCCCGCAGAACGCCCGAGCCGGCGCAGAAGTGCCGCGCCTCGGCGTCCAGCACCAGCCGCGCCGGGGCGACCCCGCCCGACAGCGCCCGCACGAGGGGCTGCTCGGGCAGCTCGGCCTGGGAGGCGACCAGCAGGGCGTTGCCGTAGCGGCGGCCGCGGAACACGCCCGGCTCGGCCAGCACCGCCGCGTGCGCGAACACCTCGAAGGCGGTGGCGAGCTCGGCGCGCGAGTTCGGCATCGGCGGCCGGTCGGCCAGGTTCGCGATCCACAGCCCGCCGGGGGCCAGGACGCGGTCGACCTCGCGCAGGAACTCCACCGTCCGCAGGTGCCCGGGCACCTGGTCGCCCGCGAAGGCGTCGCGGACCAGCACGTCCTGGGTGCCGTCGGGGACGGGACCCAGCCCGGCGCGGGCGTCGGCCACCTTCAGCTTGAAGCCGGCCGCCCCGGCCGCGCCGAAGCTGCGCCGCACCACCTCCACGAGCTGGGCGTCGACCTCCAGGACGAGCTGGCGCGACCCGGGCCGCGTCGCGGCGAGGTAGCGCGGGAACGCGCACCCGGCCCCGCCGAGGTGGACGGCGCGCAGCGGTCCGCCGTCCCGGACGGCGTCGAGGACGGCCGCCGTCCACTGGTGGTACTCGAAGACCAGGTTCGTCGGGTCGCCCACGTCGACGTAGGAGCTGGGGACGCCGTTGACCAGGACGGTCCAGCCGTCGGGGTCGTCGCGGTCCTGCTCCAGGCGCACCGTCCCGGTCGAGATGGCCTCCTCGCCCTCCACGGGCCGCACGGCCGGGGGCGCGGGTCGGCGGCGGCGGGCGGGGGAGGAGCGGTCGGGCACCGGTCGATCCAACCAGGTGCCGGCGCCACCGGCCGCCCCCGCGGCGGCCGCCCGGGGCGGGACTGAAGTTCCCGGGCCGTCCTGCCGAGGTACTGAGCATGTCCACCTTCCTGGAGATGTGCCTGCTCGCGCTGTTCGTGGTGCCCTTCCTGCGCGACCGCCGCGCCCTGCGCCGCGCCGTCGACGCCGACCGCTTCCCGCAGCTGGACCGCCCGCCGGTGGCCGCCGGGCAGCGCCTGCCGCGGCCGTGGGCGCGCCGCCGGTACGTCGACGCCGGGGTCGCCGAGGTCGCGCAGTACCTGAGCGAGCAGCGCAACGCCCGCTGACCGCGCTGACCCTGCTCACCGCGCCGTCCCCGCCGTCCCCGCCGTCCCTGGGTGCGCGCGGCGGCGGAACGGCTAGCGTCGTGGTGTGAGCCCCGACGTCCCCCGCGACGACTCCCCGTCCCCCGCCACGACCTCCGGCGCCCCGGAGGGGTCCGCCCTCGACCGGCGCGCCGCCGACCTCGTCCAGCGCCTGCTGGCCGTCGGGATCGACGGCCTGGGTCCCTTCGACGGCGCCGCGGAGGTCGCGGCCGCCGCCCGGAAGCAGAACCCCAGCGCCGAGTCGGCGATCCACGCGGTCCTGCGCCAGCACACCCGGCTCGTCGCCGGCAACGGGTTCGCCACCGGTCTGGGCGGGTTGCTGACCCTGCCGGTGGCCCTGCCCGCCAACGTCTTCGGGTTCCACGTGCTGGCCGTGCGCGCCGTGGCGGCGATGGCCGAGCTGCGCGGCTACGACACCAGCCGGCCCGAGGTGCGCTCGGCGATCCTGCTGACGCTCGTCGGCGCCGACGCCACCGACGTCCTGAAGTCGGCGGGTCTGCCCACGGGCGGCCGGCTGACCGGCCGGCTGACCGGCCTGCTGACCTCCCGCGTCCCCGGCCCGGTGCTGATGCTGGTCAACAAGGGCGTCGGGTTCCGGATCATCGCCCGCTTCGGCACCCAGGGCCTGCTGCGCCTGCCGCAGCGGGCGCTGCCGGTCGTCGGGGGAGTCGTCGGCGCGGGGGTCGACACCGTGATGTTCCGCCGCATCGCCAAGGCCGCCGAGCACGCGCTGCCGCCGCGCTCGGCGCAGACCCCGTGACGACCCGCCGGTGAGGCGGGCCCTGCGGGCCGTGCCCGCCGTCGACGCCCGCACCGCCGTGCGCCTGCGGCTGCTGCCCGCCATGGTGCGCGACGCCGCGTCCGGCCGCTGGACCGGTCCGGGGCGCCGTCGGCTCGCGGCCGCGGCCCTGGGCACGGTGTACCTGCTCTCGCCGGTCGACGCCGTCCCGGAGCTGTGGGCGCCGCTGCTCGGGCTGGTGGACGACGGCCTCGTCGCCGCGTTCGTCGCCGCCTCCGTCCGCACCGCCACCCAGGACTACGCCCGCGCCCGCCGGGAGGACGGGGAGGTGGACGGGCGCCCGCGTCCCCACAGGGGCCGCCCCGGCTGAGGACGGCGCCGGCCTGTGGACGCCGCGGGCCGGCGCGGGGCGGTCCCGTCGAGGGTGGCCGCATGACCTCCCCGCACCACCGGCCGACCGCGACCCCGCCCCGCGGGGGCGGTGCCGGTCCGGACGACCCGCCGCTGCGCGCCCACGGGCCCGAGGCGCTCATCGCCCTCGTCCCGGCCTGCCTCGGGTTCCACCCCGCCGACAGCCTCGTCGTCCTCGAGTCCGCGGCGCCGGGCCCCGGCGGGGGGCGGCTCCTCCGCGCCGGGCTGCGCGTCGACCTGCCCGCCACCCCGGCCCCCGACGACGTCGCCGGGGCGACCGGCCCGCTGCTGGCCGTGCTGCGCCGGGACCTGCGGCCCGGCTCGCGGGTGCACCTGCTCGTCCACGACCCCGACGCCCGGCTGCGCGACGGTGCGCTGGTCCCCGGCGCACGGGCCGCGGCGGCCGTCCGGCACGTGCTGGCCGACCTCGACCGCCACCTCGACGCTCCCGCGGGCCGCGTCGAGGTGGCGGAGGTCCTCCTCGTCACCGCCGACCGCTGGCGTTCCCTCAGCTGCGACCTGCCCTGCTGCCCGCCGGCCGGCGCCCCGCGCGAGGGCGGTGCGGCCCGGCGGCTGGCCGCCGAGGTCGTCGGGCGCGGGCTGGCGCCCGCCGCCGACCGGGCCGCCGCGCTGCCGCCGACGGCGCCGTTCGGGCCCGGGCGGCTGACCGCGGCGGCCGAGGCCCGTCGCCGCGCCCGGCGCGAGCCGGCCGGTGCCGCCCTGGTCGCCGCCTTCGACGCCGCCGTCGAGACCCGGCTGCGCTCGCGGGTGCCACCGGTCCCGGAGGCGGACTGGTGCGGACGGGTGCTGGCGGGGCTGGCCGACACCGGGGTGCGGGACGCGGTGCTGCTGAGCGGGGCCGGCGGGCCGGCGACCGAACGGGCCCGCGCCGCGTTGCTGGACCCCGGACCGGTCCCCGGCGGCACCGCGCACCTCGTCGACCGCGCCCTGGCCGCGGAGTTCGACCCGGTGCGGGCGGCTGCGGCGGCCGCCGTGGCCGTCGACGTCGCCCGGCACGCGGTGGACCGCTCCGCGGCCGGGGCCTGGGCCGTCGCGGCGTGGTCCCTGTGGCAGGCCGGGGCGGGGGTGCGGGCCGGCGCGTGCACGCGGCGGGCCCTGGAGCTCGACCCCTCGCACCGGCTGGCCGGCCTCGTCGAGCAGGCCCTCCGGCACGCCCTGCGGCCGAGGCGGTGAGGGCGCCCTGGGCGGCGCGTAGTACGGTCACGCATCGTCTACGACGTTGGAGGTTTGCGGCATGGGGATCGTCGTCGGGTACGTGGCCAACCCCGAGGGGCGGGCCGCGCTGCAGCGGGCCGGTGAGGCCGCCGAGCGGTACGCCACCTCCCTGGTCGTGGTGCACAGCCGCCGCCCGGGCCGGGAGGTCGACGCCGAGGACGCCGAGCAGCTGGCCGCGGTCCACGAGGCCGTGCGGGCCCGGCTGAGCGCCGCGGGGCTCTCGTCGCAGCTGCGGGAGGTGCCCGACTCCGACGACCCGGCCGACGACCTGATCACGGCGGCGGAGGAGACCGGCGCCTCGCTCATCGTCATCGGCCTGCGCCGGCGGACCCCGGTCGGCAAGCTCATCCTGGGCGCCAGCGCGCAGCGCATCCTGCTCGACGCCCCGTGCCCCGTGCTGGCCGTCAAACCCGAGGACTGACCGTCCCCGGGACGCCACGCGAGTGGTGTCGCGCCGCTCCGGCCGCCGATCCGTGCAAGAATCGTGGTTTGTCTCCCACGTGGGCATAAGCTCGAGCCCGCCGGTGTTGACGTTGTCGGCTGCTGCCCGCGCAGCCCGTTCCGCCCACGACGAAAGGCAGTCCGTGTCGTCGGTACCGACCTCCCGGCCGCTCCCGCCAGAGTTCGCTTCCGCTCCCTTCCAGGAGCTCCTGCAGCACGGAACCACCCACGGCTACGTCGATGCGCAGTCGGTCCGGGTTGCCTGCGAGGACGCCCAGCTGCCGGTGCAGCGCATGAAGGCGGTCCTGCGCGCCCTCGACGACAACGGGATCACCGTCAAGGTGCCCGAGGCCGCCCCCAAGCGCGCCGTGGCCGCGGCCTCGGCGCGCCGCGCCACCTCCACGGCCACCGCCACCAAGACCGCCCGTCCCGCCGCCAAGCGCGCCGCCGCACCGGTCGACGGTGAGGAGGGCGCCGCCGCGGCCAAGCCCGCCGTGAAGGCGGCCAAGGCCCCGGCCAAGGCGGCCGCCAAGAAGACCGCCGCCAAGCCGGCCGTCAAGGCGACCGCCAAGACCGCCGCCAAGGCCAAGGACGACGAGGGCGACGAGCCCGTCGAGGACCTCACCGAGGACCTCAAGGACGACCTCAAGGACGACGACCTCGCCGTCGAGGACGACGCGGTCGTCGAGACCGCCGAGGCGTCCGAGACCTCCGAGACGACCGCCAAGAAGACCGGCGGCGCCTTCGTCCTGCGCGACGACGACGAGGACGACGCCCCGGCCCAGCAGGTGTCCACGGCGGGGGCCACCGCCGACCCGGTCAAGGACTACCTCAAGCAGATCGGCAAGGTCGCCCTCCTCAACGCCGAGCAGGAGGTCGAGCTCGCCAAGCGCATCGAGGCCGGGCTGTTCGCCGAGGAGAAGCTGCACTCCGGCGACGACATCGACCCGATCTTCAAGCGCGAGCTGTGGTGGATCAGCGAGGACGGCCGCCGGGCCAAGAACCACCTCCTCGAGGCCAACCTCCGCCTGGTCGTCTCGCTGGCCAAGCGGTACACCGGCCGCGGGATGCTGTTCCTGGACCTCATCCAGGAGGGCAACCTCGGCCTGATCCGCGCGGTCGAGAAGTTCGACTACACCAAGGGCTACAAGTTCTCGACGTACGCGACGTGGTGGATCCGCCAGGCCATCACCCGCGCGATGGCCGACCAGGCCCGCACCATCCGCATCCCGGTGCACATGGTCGAGGTCATCAACAAGCTGGCCCGCGTCCAGCGGCAGATGCTGCAGGACCTGGGCCGCGAGCCTACTCCGGAGGAGCTCGCCAAGGAGCTCGACATGACCCCGGAGAAGGTCGTCGAGGTCCAGAAGTACGGCCGCGAGCCCATCTCGCTGCACACGCCCCTGGGTGAGGACGGCGACTCCGAGTTCGGTGACCTCATCGAGGACTCCGAGGCGGTCGTCCCGGCCGACGCGGTGAGCTTCACCCTGCTGCAGGAGCAGCTGCACTCGGTCCTGGACACGCTCTCCGAGCGCGAGGCCGGGGTGGTCTCGATGCGCTTCGGCCTGACCGACGGTCAGCCCAAGACGCTCGACGAGATCGGCAAGGTCTACGGCGTGACCCGCGAGCGGATCCGCCAGATCGAGTCCAAGACGATGTCGAAGCTGCGCCACCCGTCGCGTTCGCAGGTCCTGCGCGACTACCTGGACTGACGGCACCAGCACGCACGACGGCCCGGTCGGGGATCTCCCGGCCGGGCCGTCGCGCGTGCTGGTGCCACCTCACCCGGCGGCGCGCCGGCACCGGGCGGCCAGGGTCCGGAAGGCGGCCCGCAGGGGGGCGGGGGAGACGTCCCGGACCTCGGCGTCGAAGCGGGCGACGGCCGCGGCCAGGGCCGTCCACGACCACGAGCCCAGGACCAGGCGGCAGGACAGGTCGTCCAGCGGCTCCACCGTGCCGTCCCCGGCGAGGTCGACGACCTCGACCGCGGGCCGCGCGAGGACCACCCGGCCGGTGCAGGGCCAGGCGTCCCGGCCGGCCGACCCCTTGAACCGCGCCTCCACGAAGTCCGCGGGGTCGCCGCCGGGGACGGGGCGGGGCGTGAACCGCGGCCCGGTGGGCACCCTGGGCGTGATCCGGTCGAGGCGGAACGTCCGCCAGTCGTCGCGGTCCAGGTCCCAGGCGAGCAGGTACCAGCGGCCGGCGCGGTGCAGCAGGTGGTGGGGTTCGGCCCGCCGCGGCGCGCTGCGCAGGTCGAAGCGCAGCACCGCCCGGGCCCGGACGGCGTCCCCGACGGCCAGCAGGACGCCCGGGTCCACCCCGGCCCCGCCGCGACCGGCGACGGTCGCCCCGGACAGCGCCTCGACGCGGTGCCGCAGCCGGGCGGGCAGCACCTGGCCGACGGTGGCCAGGGCCCGCGCCGCGCCGTCCCCGACCCCGCCGCCCTCGGCGGCCGCGACCCGCAGCGCGACCGTGAGCGCCACGGCCTGGTCGTCGTCGAAGAGCAGGGGAGGCAGGTCCTGCCCGGCGTCGAGCCGGTACCCGCCGTCCGGTCCCTTGGTCGCGGCGACGGGGTAGCCGAGCTCGCGCAGGCGGTCGACGTCGCGGCGCACGGTGCGCGGGCTCACCTCGAGGCGGTCGGCCAGGACCTGCCCGGGCCAGTCCCGCCGGGCCTGCAGCAGGGACAGCAGCGTCAGGAGACGTCCGGCGGGTGCGCTCACGAGGTCGAGCATGGCGCGAGAAGAGGACAGGTGCTGACCGCTGCACCCGGCAGAGTCCCTCCTGCCGCCGGGACCACCCGGGGGCACCCGGCGATCCGAGGAGCCACCGTGCCCGTCACGACCACCACGCACCTGAACTTCAGCGGCCAGGCCCGCGAGGCCCTGGACTTCTACGGCGCCGCCTTCGGCGCCGACCCCGTGATCGTCACCTACGGTCAGGCGCACGACCCGCAGGGGCAGCCCGAGCACGTCGTCTGGGGCGAGGTGCGGTCGGGGAACGGCTTCCACGTCATGGCCTACGACGTCCAGACCGACCGCGACTTCGCGCCGGGGCGCAACGCCGTGTACGTCTCGCTGCGCTGCGACACCGCCGAGGAGGTGACGGCGGCCTACGAGGGGCTCGCCCGGGGCGCCGTCCACGTGCGGACCCCGCTGGGGCCCTCGGCGTTCTCGCCGCTGTACGGGATGCTCACCGACCGGTTCGGTGTCACCTGGGTCGTGGACCAGCGGGTCGAGTTCAGCGCAGGCTGAGCGCCCCGGCGACCACCACGCCGGTCGCCACCAGCCCGGCCGCGCCCTCGATCGCCACGCTCAGGCCGACGTTCTTCAGCGCGACCACGGTCGAGCGCCAGGCGCGGCGGGCCCGGTCGGGGGCCGCGGCGGTGCCCAGGAGCTCGCCGAGGAACACCCCGAGCACGAACCCCAGGGGCAGCCCCAGGACGGGGACGACGAAGAACCCGACGACGCCGAGCAGGCCGCCGAGCAGGAGGGTGGTGCGCCGGATGCCGGCGCGGGTCATCCGGCGGCCGGGCAGCAGGTACATCGCGACCTGCCCGCCGGCCAGCAGGACGGCGGCGGCGGCGAAGAACCACCAGGCGGCCCCGCCGGTGGCGATGGCCCACACCAGGGCGGCCACGGCGATGAGGACGGTCCCGGGCAGGACCGGGACGACGATCCCGACGAGCCCGACGGCCAGGGCGACCGCGACGACGACGAGCCCGGCGTCACCCACGGTGACTCCGGGCTCGTCGGCCGTGCGGGGCGATGGTGGTCAGCGCTCGTCGGGGGCCGCGGTGGGCGACGTCGCCGCGAGCTTCTGCGACTCGTCGTGGATGTCGGCGCCCGAGGCGCGCAGGGCCTGACGGTGCTCGCGGCCGTGGTGAGCGCAGAAGAGGAGCTCACCACCGGCGGAGAGCACGACCCTGACGTAGGCCTGCGCACCGCACCGGTCGCACCGGTCCGAGGCGGTCATGGGGTCGTTGCTGAGGGTGGTCATGGCGGTGGTCATTCCGCGACTCCTTCCGGGTCGTGCACGCTGGCGGGCAGCTGCTGCTCCCACCGGACACTCTTCCCCAACCGTCGACCGGGCGCGCGCGTTCCCACGCCGTCGGAGCAGCGCGTTCGCTCCTAGCGGAGGTGGCGTCGCTCACACCGGCGCGGCGGCAGGGCGACGTGGGGCGGCGGGGTGAGCGCCGTCGCGGGGGTGCCCCACGTACCCTGCCCGGGTGACTCCCCCCAGCTCCGCCTCGTCCAACGGGTCCGCCGGGACCTCCGGCGAGGAGAAGTACACCGCCGCCAACCTCCTCGTCCTCGAGGGGCTGGAGGCGGTCCGCAAGCGTCCCGGCATGTACATCGGCTCCACCGACTCCCGCGGCCTCATGCACTGCCTGTGGGAGATCATCGACAACTCCGTCGACGAGGCGCTGGGCGGTCACTGCTCCTCCATCACCGTCGTCCTGCACCCGGACGGGTCGGTGGAGGTCCACGACGACGGCCGCGGCATCCCCGTCGACGTCGAGAAGCGCACGGGCCTGTCGGGGGTGGAGGTCGTCTTCACCCACCTGCACGCCGGCGGGAAGTTCGGCGGCGGGTCCTACTCGGCTTCCGGCGGTCTGCACGGCGTCGGCGCCTCGGTCGTCAACGCCCTGTCCTCCCGCCTCGACGTCGAGGTCGACCGCGGCGGCAAGACGTACGCGGTGAGCTTCCGGCGGGGCACCCCGGGGCGGTACGACGGTGAGGGCCCGGACGCGCCGTTCACGCCCGAGACGGGCCTGCGGGTCGTGGGCCGCGCCAAGCGCGGGGTGACCGGGACGCGGGTGCGGTACTGGGCCGACAGCCAGGTGTTCCTCAAGGACGCGAGATTCTCCCACGAGGACCTGACCGCGCGCGCCCGGCAGACGTCCTTCCTCGTGCCCGGCCTGCGCATCGTCCTGCGCGACGAGCGGACGGGCGAGCCGACCGAGGAGGTCTTCCAGCACGACGGCGGCATCAGCGAGTACGCCGACTTCCTCACCCCGGACGCGCCGGTCACCTCGGTGTGGCGCCTGCAGGGCGAGGACGTGTTCACCGAGACGGTGCCGGTCCTCGACGAGTCCGGGCACATGAGCATGCAGGACGTCGAGCGCCGCTGCGCCGTGGACATCGCGCTGCGCTGGGGGACGGGCTACGAGCCGACGGTCCGGACCTTCGTCAACATCATCGCCACCCCCAAGGGCGGGTCGCACCTGGCGGGCTTCGAGCAGGGGCTGCACGCGGCGGTGAAGAAGCAGGTGGACGCCCAGGCGCGCCGGCTCAAGGTGGGCCGGGACGAGAAGCTGGAGAAGGACGACGTCCTGGCCGGGATGACCGCGGTGGTGACCGTCCGGCTGGCCGAGCCGCAGTTCGAGGGCCAGACCAAGGAGGTCCTGGGGACCGCGGCGGTGCGCGCGATCGTCCGCAAGGTCGTCGAGGTCCGGCTCGGGGAGTTCCTCACCAGTCCCCGCCGGGACGAGAAGGCCCAGGCCACGGCCGTGCTCGACAAGGTCGTCGCGGAGATGAAGTCGCGCATCTCCGCGCGGCTGCACAAGGAGACCCAGCGCCGCAAGAACGCGCTGGAGAGCTCCTCGCTGCCGCCGAAGCTGAAGGACTGCCGCTCCGACGACGTGGCGAACACCGAGCTGTTCCTCGTCGAGGGCGACTCGGCGCTGGGCACGGCGATGGGGGCGCGGGACTCGGAGTACCAGGCGCTGCTGCCGCTGCGCGGCAAGATCCTGAACGTCCAGAAGGCCTCGGTCACCGACATGCTGAAGAACGCCGAGTGCGCCGCGATCATCCAGGTCGTCGGCGGGGGGTCAGGGCGCAGCTTCGACCTCGACGCGGTGCGCTACGGCAAGATCGTGCTGATGACGGACGCCGACGTCGACGGCGCCCACATCCGCACGCTGCTGCTGACGCTGTTCTTCCGCTACATGCGCCCGCTCATCGACGCCGGGCGGGTCTTC
The DNA here is from genome assembly GCF_050871975.1 of Kineococcus rugosus. Lineage (NCBI taxonomy): Bacteria > Bacillati > Actinomycetota > Actinomycetes > Kineosporiales > Kineosporiaceae > Kineococcus > Kineococcus rugosus. The sequence continues at coordinate 10,750 of NZ_JBJLSJ010000052.1, forward strand.
GCGGCCGTCCCGCCGCTGCACCGGCTGGAGGTGACGCAGGCGGGCCGCAAGGGCAGGGAGGTGATCTACACCTACTCCGACGCCGAGCTGCGGAAGGTGACCGCCGACCTGCAGCGGCGGGGGCGCACGTACAAGGAGCCGCAGCGGTACAAGGGGCTGGGCGAGATGGACGAGGACCAGCTGGCCGAGACCACGATGGAGCGCCAGCACCGGACGCTGCGCCGGGTGACGGTGTCCGACGGCGCCGTGGCCGAGCGGGTCTTCGAGCTGCTCATGGGCAACGACGTCGCCCCGCGCAAGGACTTCATCATCGCCGGTGCCGAGAAGCTGGACCGCGACCGCATCGACGCCTGAGCGCCGGGCGCGCGAACCCCCGGTCCGGTGCCGGGCCGGGGGTTCCGCGCCCCCGACCCGGATGTCCGTTCGTGTCCGTTGTGTTGACTTCATGTCCGAAACGGGCGTACAACTGACCCCACCGCGGGAGACGACGACGTCGGTTCAGGAGTCAGACCATGTACGCACCGGAGCGGCACCAGGCCATCCTCGACGCGGCGCGCAGCGCCGGCCGGGTCGAGGTCACCGCCCTGGCGGACGTGTTCGACGTGACCCCCGAGACGATCCGGCGCGACCTGACCGTCCTGGAGCGGCGCGGGGTCCTGCGCCGCGTCCACGGCGGCGCCATCCCCGTCGAGCGCCTCGGGGCCGAGCTCGCCGTCCCCGAGCGCCAGGACGTCGCCGGCGCCGAGAAGGACCGCATCGCCAAGACCGCGCTGGCCGAGCTGCCCGACGCCGGGACCCTCCTCGTCGACGCCGGCACCACCACGGCCCGGTTCGCCGAGCTGCTGCCGACCGACCGCGAGCTCACCGTCGTCACGCACGCCCTGCCGGTCGCGCAGATCGTCGCCAACCGGCCCAACCTCACCCTGCACCTGGTCGGGGGCACCGTCCGCGGCCGCACCCTGGCCGCCGTCGGCGGCTGGGCCGAGCGCGCGCTGGCCGAGGTCTTCGCCGACGTCGCCTTCCTCGGCACCAACGCCCTGACCGTCGAGCGCGGGCTCACCACGCCCGACCTCGCCGAGGCCGCCGTCAAGCGCGCCCTCATCTCCTCGGCCCGGCGCACCGTCGTCCTGGCCGACCACACCAAGTTCGGCCGCGACGACTTCGCCCACGTCGCAGACCTGGAGGCCGTCGACACCGTGATCACCGACACCGCCACCGACCCCGACCTCCTCGGCGAGGTCGAGGCCGCCGGACCGCGGGTGGTGACGGCGTGAGGTTCCTGACCGTCACCCCCAACCCCAGCGTCGACCACACGGTCGAGCTCACCGCGCTGACCCGCGGCGAGGTCCACCGCGCCCTCGCCGGCTCGGTCGAGGCCGGCGGCAAGGGCGTCAACGTCGCCCGCGTCCTGGCCCGGCACGGGCACGAGGCCACCGCCGTCCTGCCCTCGGGCGGGATCGACGGGAACCGGCTCGAAGCCCTGCTCGAACCCCAGCGGGTCCGCGCCGTGACCGTCGCCATCGCCGGGACGATCCGCACGAACACGACCGTCGTCGAGCGCGACGGGACGACGACCAAGCTCAACGAGCCCGGTCCCGAGCTCACCGCCGCGGACGTGGACGCGCTGCACCGCACCGTGGTCGCCGAGCTGGCCGCCCGCCCCGACTGGTTCGTCACCAGCGGGTCGCTGCCGCCCGGGGCCCCCGACGACCTGCACGCGACGTTCGCGCGCACCGCCCGGCGGGCCGGGGTCCGCACCGCCGTCGACACCAGCGGCGCCGCGCTGGCCGCCGCCGTCGAAGCCGCCCCGGACGTCCTCAAGCCCAACGAGGACGAGCTGGCCGAGCTCCTCGGCCGGGAGCTGCACACCGTGGCCGACGTCGTGGCCGCCGCCGCCGAGCTGCGCTCGCGCGGGGTCGGCGAGGTGCTCGTCAGCCTCGGCGGCGCCGGTGCCCTGCTGGTCGGCGAGGCGGGCACCGTGTGGGCCGGGGGGCCGACCCTCGTCCCGCTGAGCACCGTGGGCGCCGGCGACTGCACGCTCGCCGGCTTCCTGAACGCCCGGGGCAGCGCCGCGCAGCGGCTCGCGACGGCCGTGGCCTGGGGCCGCGCCGCCGTCCTGCTCCCGGGCAGCACCGTCCCCGGGCCCCCGGGCACGACCACCGCGGCGCAGGCCGTGCGCACCCTGCAAGACCCCCACCCCGACACCCTCGTGAAGGACCTCCAGCGATGACCGATCTCACCGCCCCCGAACTCGTCCTGGTCGACCTGCGGGCCGCTGACCGCGTCGACGCGACGCGCCAGCTCGCGCAGACCCTGGCCGCCGCCGGCCGGGTCACCGACCTGGAGGTCTTCCTCGCCGACGTCGCCGCCCGCGAGGAGCAGATGGCCACCGGGATCCCCGGCGGCATCGGCCTGCCGCACGCCCGCTCCGCGGCCGTCACGGTGCCGAGCCTGGCGATCGGCCGGGTCGTGGACGGGACGGGCATCGACTGGGGCGCCCCCGACGGCCCCGCGAACCTCGTCTTCCTCATCGCCGCGCCCGCCGAGGGCGAGGCCGACCACCTGACGATCCTCGCCGCGCTGGCCCGCAAGCTCGTGCACGTCTCCTTCCGCCAGTCCCTGCTCGAGGCACCCGACGCCGCCGCCGTCGCCTCGACCGTCCTGAAAGAGGTGTACGGACGATGAAGTTCGTCGCGATCACCAGCTGCCCCACGGGCATCGCCCACACGTACATGGCCGCCGAGGCCCTCGAGGTCGCCGGCCGCGAGGCCGGGCACGAGGTCCAGGTCGAGACGCAGGGGTCGGCCGGTTCGGCCCCGTTCGACCCGGCCGTCATCGCCGCCGCCGACGGCGTCATCTACGCCGCCGACCTCGAGGTCCGCGACAAGGACCGGTTCGCCGGCCTGCCGTTCGTCGACGTCGGGGTGAAGAAGGCCGTGGCCGACGCCCCCGGGGTCGTGGCCGCCGCGGTCGCCGCCGTCGAGGCCGCGCCGAAGGGGTCGGCCCCCGCCGCCGGTCCCGCCCTGGCCACCAAGGTCACCTCGAACGCCGGGGTGGGCACCCGGGTCCGGCAGTGGCTCATGACCGGGGTCAGCTACATGATCCCGTTCGTCGCCGCCGGCGGGATCATGATCGCGCTCGCCTTCCTCATCGGGGGCTACACGATCAACACCGTCACCGCCGCCGACCTCATCGAGGGTTTCGACCCGGCCTCCAGCCGCGACTGGGCGGGGCTGCTGTTCGTCCTGGGCGGTTCCGCCTTCGGGTTCCTGGTGCCGGTCCTGGCCGGTTTCATCGCCTTCGGCATCGCCGACCGGCCGGGCCTGGCTCCCGGTTTCGTGGGCGGCACCATCGCCGTCGCCGTCGGCGCGGGGTTCCTCGGCGGTCTGGTCGCCGGTTTCCTCGGCGGGTTCGTCGCCCTGGCGCTGGCCCGGCTGAAGGTGCCGAACGCCGTCCGCGGCATCATGCCCGTCGTCGTCATCCCGCTGGTGGCGACGTTCCTGACCGCCGGCGCCATGCTCGTCGTCCTGGGCCGGCCGATCGCCTGGCTCATGGAGCAGCTCACGAACGGGCTGAACTCGCTGTCCGGCAGCGGGATCGTCCTGCTCGGCGTCATCCTCGGCGTCATGATGGCCGCCGACCTCGGCGGGCCGATCAACAAGGTCGCCTACACCTTCGCCACCACCGGCCTGGCCACCGTCGCCACCGCCTCCGGCAACCCCGTCGAGCTGAAGGTCATGGCCGCGGTCATGGCGGCCGGCATGACGCCGCCGCTGGGCATCGCGCTGGCCACGTTCGTCCGCAAGGCCCTGTTCACCGAGGCCGAGCGGCAGAACGGCAAGGCCGCGGTCCTGCTCGGGGCGTTCTTCATCACCGAGGGCGCGATCCCGTTCGCCGCGGCGGCGCCGCTGCGCATCATCCCCGCCGCGATGATCGGCTCGGGCGTCACCGGCGGCCTGGTGATGGCGTTCGGGAACACCCTGCGCGCCCCCCACGGCGGTGTCGTCGTCTTCGGCCTCGTCGGCCAGCCGCTGCTGTACCTGCTCGCCATCGTCGTCGGCACCGTCGTCACGGCCGTCGCCGTCGTCCTGCTCAAGGGCCTGCACCGCAAGGCTCCCGAGGTCCAGGACACCACCGCCACCCAGCCCGCCACCGTCTGAGGAGAAACCCCGTGTCGTCCCGCACCGCCGTCGTCGCCTCCCGCGTCGGCCTGCACGCCCGTCCCGCCTCGCTGTTCGTCCAGGCCGCCGCGGCCACCGGGCTGCCCGTGACCATCGCCGTCGGTGACGGCGACCCGGTCGACGCCCGCAGCATCCTCATGGTCATGGGCCTGGGGGCCAAGCACGGCGACCAGGTCACCCTGACCGCCGAGGGGGAGGGCGCCGACGCGGCGCTGGAGTCCCTCGCGACGCTGGTCGAGACCGACCACGATGCCTGAGCTGTCCGGGGTCGGCGTCGGGTCGGGCGCCGCGGTGGGGACGGCCGTCGTCCTCGCCCCGCCCGCCCGCCCGCCGGCCGCCGAGCCGGCCGACCCTGGCGCCGGGCCCCGGGTGCGCGAGGCGTTCGAGGCCGTGGCCGCGACGCTGCGCGAGCGCGCGGCCTCGGCCGGCGGCACGACGGCCGAGGTGCTGCAGGCCACCGCGCTGATGGCCGCCGACCCCGGGCTGCTCGCCGTCGTCGACCAGCGCCTGGCCGCCGGGTCCGGCCCGGCGACCGCGGTCGACGAGGCCGTCGAGCAGTTCTGCGCCGTCCTGGCCGCCTCCGGTCCCTACCTGGCCGAACGGGTCACCGACCTGCGCGACGTGCGCGACCGCGTCGTCGCCCGCGTCCTGGGCCTGCCCGAACCGGGCGTGCCGCAGCTCGACGGGCCGTCCGTGGTCGTCGCCCGCGACCTGGCCCCGGCCGACACCGCCGCGCTGGACCTGTCCCTGGTCGTCGGGATCGTCACCGAGCTGGGGGGACCCACGAGCCACACCGCGATCATCGCGGCGCAGTTCGGCATCCCCTGCCTGGTGCGGGTGCCCGGCGCGACCGGCGTCGCCACGGGCACGACGGTGGCCCTCGACGCCCGCGCGGGGACGCTGGTCACCGACCCGCCGGCGGACCTGCGCGAGGCGATCGCCGCGCGCCGCGCCGCCCGCGAGGCCCTCGCGGCCTCGGCCGGGGGCCCGGGGCGCACGGCCGACGGCACCGCGGTGCAGCTGCTGGCCAACGTGGGGACCCTCGAGGACGCCGAACGCGCTGCGGCGCAGGACGTCGAGGGTGTCGGGTTGTTCCGCACCGAGGTGCTGTTCCTGGACCGGGCCGACGCCCCGACCCTGGCGGAGCAGACCGAGGCGTACTCCCGGGTGCTCACCGCGTTCGGCGACCGCAAGGTCGTCGTCCGCACCCTGGACGCCGGGGCCGACAAACCCCTCGCCTTCGTCGACGTCGCGGCCGAGGAGAACCCCGCCCTGGGGGTGCGCGGGCTGCGGACCGCGCGGCGCCACCCCGAGCTGCTGGACACCCAGCTGCGGGCCCTGGCCGCGGCTGCCGAGCGGACCGGGACCCAGCCGTGGGTCATGGCCCCGATGGTCTCCACGCCCGCCGAGGCCGCGCAGTTCGCGCAGCAGGCCCGGCAGGCCGGCCTGAGCACGGTCGGGGCGATGGTCGAGGTCCCCGCCGCGGCCCTGCGGGCCCGGCAGCTGGTGGCCGCCGGCCTGGACTTCGTGAGCCTGGGCACGAACGACCTGACCCAGTACGCGATGGCCGCCGACCGCCTCGAGGGCGACCTGGCGGACCTGCTCGACCCGTGGCAGCCGGCGGTGCTGCAGCTCGTCGAGGCCACCGGGCAGGTGGACGTCCCGGTGGGGGTGTGCGGGGAGGCCGCGCGCGACCCGCTGCTGGCCCTCGTGCTCGTCGGGCTCGGCGTGCGGAGCCTGTCGATGGCCCCGGCGGCCGTCCCGGCGGTCCGCCACGCCCTGGCCCGGACCGACCTGGCCACGTGTCGGGAGATGGCCCGCGCGGCCGTGGCGGCCGACTCGGCCAGCGCGGCGCGCGACGCGGCGGCGCGTTCGGCCGATCCCGAGGTCCTCGCGCTGTAACCTCGCAGCAGGATCCCTCGGCGGGACGTCCCCCCGGCCTCGCCGAGGGATCCGCAGGAACTCCCAGGAGGTGCGCTGGTGGCCAGGGTCGTCGTGACGACCGCGGGCGGCGTGCGCGGCCGGGCCGCCGAGGGCGGCGTGGTGAGCTTCCGCGGAGTCCCCTACGCCGCCCCGCCCACCGGGTCGCGGCGGTTCGCCGCCCCCGTCCCGCCCCAGCCGTGGCGCGGGGTGCGCGAGGCCCGCGACCCCTCGCCGGTCGCGCCCCAGGACCCCCGCTCCGGCTACGGCTGGACCCACGGCGCCGGGGACGACCACCTGACCGTCGACGTGCACGTCCCCGCCGACTTCCCGCGGGACCTGCCGGTGCTGGTGTGGATCCACGGCGGCGGCTGGGTCTCGGGGTCCGGGTCGGCGCCGGCGTACCACCCGGCCGCCTGGGTGCGCCGGGGTTTCGTCGTCGTCGCCATGAACTACCGCCTGGGGTTCGAGGGTTTCGGCGCGGTGCCCGGTGCCCCGGACAACCGGGGTCTGCTGGACCAGGTCGCGGCGCTGCGCTGGGTGGCGGAGAACGTCCGCGCCTTCGGCGGCGACCCCGACCGGGTCACGATCGCCGGGCAGTCCGCCGGGGCCGCGTCGGTGGCCGCGCTGATGTGCGCGCCCGCCGCCCGCGGGCTGTTCTCGCGGGCGATCGCGGCGAGCGTCACGGGGGAGACGTACACGCGGCGGCAGGCGCAGGACGTCGCCGCCCGCGTCGCCCGGGCGGCCCGGGTCCCGGCCACCCGGGAGGGTTTCGCGGGGTTGCCGCCGGTGCGGCTGCTCGCGGCCTCCGACGCCGTCGCCCAGGACCTCGCCGCCGACCCCGCGGCCGGTCCGCGGGGCGCGGTCCCGCTGCTGTACCACCCCGTCGTGGACGGCGAGGTCGTGCCGGGGCCGTTCATGCAGGGCCCGCACGCCGGCGGGGACCCGGAGGTCGACCTGCTCGTCCAGACCGTCGCCGACGAGTGGACGTTGTTCTCCCGCAGCGGTTTCGCGCCCGTCGCGCAGACCGTCGCGCAGACCGTCGAGCAGGTCGCCGAGTTCGCCGCCGCCGTCGGCCTGCCCGCCGGGGCGCTCGACCGGTACCGCGAGCTGCTGCCCGGCGCCGACCCCGGCACCCTCGGCGACGCGCTGCTGTCCGACGCGCTGTTCGCCGAACCCTCGCGCCGGTTCGCCCGCGCCCACACCGCCCGCGGGGGCCGGACGCACCTGGCCCGCTTCACCTGGCGCTCCCCGCTGCGCGGCGGCCGGTTCGGCGCCACCCACGGGCTCGACGTCCCGTTCGCGTTCGGCAACCCGCAGGCGATGGAGCTGTTCCTGCACGCCGTGCCGGTGCTGCCGCTGGCCCGCCGGGTGCCGGGGGTCGGGGGCCGGGTGCGGGGCCTGTTCCCGACCCCGGCGGCCGCGGCGCTGTCGCGGCGGCTGGTCGAGGCCTGGACGGGCTTCGCCGCCGACGGCGACCCCGGGTGGCCGGCGATCTCCGAGGCCGGGGTGCCCGTCCGGGTCTGGGGTTCGCGCGACACCCTCGAACGCACCCCCGACGCGCGCGAGCGGATCTGGGCCGACGTGGAGTTCCGGCCCTTCGACGGGGTCCGGGCCGGCGCGTAGGCCTCGTCGGGGGCGCCGGCGACCGGCACCACGCGGTCGGTGCTCTGGCCCCGGACCCCGGCCCGTCGTAGCGTCGTCGGGTGAGCGAGACGGGACCGGGCGCCGGGCACGACGAGGACCTGGCCCCCGCCCTGGCCCGGCGGTTGTCCTCCGAGCCGACCGAGGTGCGCCGCGCTCTCGCGGTGCTGGGGGAGGTGCTGTCCGGGGGCAGCCGCAGCACCACGACGGCCAACGGGTTCGTCGAGACCCACCTGGGGCTGCCGCACACCTCGCTGGTCTCCGAGCGCGTCGACCTGACCAACACCCGCGCCGTCTCCGTCGGGGCGGCGCTGGCCGACCTCGTCCAGGCCCATGACGCGGCGCTGGGCCCGGTCGAGGACGACGAACCCCCCACCTGGCAGCGGATCGACCTGCTCGACGAGCACGTCTCGGTGCCCACCTCCGCGGCCGCGTTCTTCCCGGCCGGGACGGCCACCACGGCCGACGTCGTGGTGCAGCTGGCCGAGCACGAGTACGAACCGCAACCGGCCTCGCTGCGCGTGCTGTCGCGCCCGGGCGACCACGGCGCGGCGCGGACCGTCGCGGACGCGCTGCTCGCCACCGCGCGCCGCGACAAGGGCTTCTACCGGGGCCGGGTCCTGCACGCCGACGCCCACCTGCCGCTGAAGCTGAAACCGACCGCGCTGGGCCCCGGCGGCCGCGACGACCTGGTGCTGCCGGCGCACGTGTGGGCCGAGATCGACGCCAACGTCGCGGCCCTCACCACCCGGGCCGACCTGTTGCGGGACCTGGGGCTGGGCACCAACCGCGGGGTGCTGCTGGCCGGGCCGCCCGGGGTCGGCAAGTCCGCGCTGAGCCGCGTGGTGGCCCGGGAGCTGGCGGGGGAGTTCACCGTCATCATCGTCGACGCGGCGGCGGCCTCGACCGTGCTGCGGCAGGTGTACCGGGAGACCACCGACCTCGGTCCCAGCGTCGTCGTGCTCGAGGACGTCGACCTGTACCTGGGCGACCGCAAGGCCGGGGCGCGCGGCACCGCGCTGGCCGACTTCCTCGCCGTCCTGGACGGCACCGAGGAGTACCGCGACGTGCTGACGATCGCGAGCACCAACGACCCCGCGGCCCTGGACGCCGCCGCCACCCGCTCGGCCCGGTTCGACGCCGTCGTCCACCTCGGCCCCCCGGACCGGGAGGCCTGCGAGGCGATCCTGCGCCGGCTGCTGGGCCGCTTCGGGGACTCCGCCGTCGACTGCGCCGCCGTCGCCGCGCAGCTCCCCCCGGCGGTCACCGGTGCCGACCTGCGCGAGGTCGTGCGCCGCACCGTCCTGGGGCACGGCGCCGACCTGACGACGGGGGCGGTGCTGCAGGTCGTGCGCGAGGGCCGGTGGCAACCGGCGCCGCTGACCGGCAACTACCTCTGAGCCTCCCGCCGCGAGGGCCGGGACGTCCTCAGCGGGCGGCCTCGGCGGCCTCGTCGTACCGGTCACCCACCTCGACCCGGTCGTACACCTCCTGCGCGACGCCGATCTCCACGGTGTCGCCGTCGTCCTCGGCGACCGTCAGCTCCCACTCCTCCGGTTCACGGGTCGTCGTGGGGACGGTCTTGCACTTCGTCGTCTTCGTGCCCGTGGAGGACGTCGACGTGGTGCAGTCCTTGCGGGTGCCGTGCTTGGTCTCGGCCGCGTCGTACTCCTTGGCGGTGATCGTCCCCACCACCGGGTCCCCGCAGGCGGACAGCGCCAGGGCCGCGGCGGCCAGGACGACGGCGGTGAGCGGACGGGGGCGGTTCACGGGCGGTTCTCCCTCTCGGCGGCGGCGGTGCGTGCGGACTCTAGCGGCGCCAACCCCCTGCGCGGGACCGGTTTTCGCGAGCCCAGGGCCCGGCGTGAGCGGAGCGGGAGCCCCTGCCGCCGCAGCGTCACCGACGACGCGTTCCGGGCCTCAGCCCAGGAAACCCTCCACGTCCATGACCCCGCCCGCGGCCTCGAACTCCGCCCGCACCGCGGCCAGCAGCCCGGGGTCGGCGAGCACGTCCAGCGCGGTCAGCGCCAGCCCGACCGCACCGTCGAGGACGGCCGCGTCGGCCGCCGGGGAGGCCGCGGCCGCGGCGAACGCGGCCGTGTGCAGGGACACGTCGGGGGAGCTGACGGCCAGCATCGGGTGGATGGCGGGCACCCGGACGCTCACGTTGCCGAGGTCGGTGGACCCGGTCAGGGTCGTCGGGACGACCCCCGGCGGCAGCGACGTCCGCCCCCGCCGGGCCTGGTGCGCGGTCCAGCGCGCGGCGAGCTCGAGGTTCGCCCGGATCGGCAGGTACGCCGGCTGCCGGTCCCACTCCAGCTCCACCCCGGTGCCCGTCATCGCCGCCGCCGCCCGCAGCACGAGGTCGACCCGCGCGCACAGGTCGGCCAGCGTCGCCGGTTCGGCCGAGCGGACGTAGTACTCCGCGACCGCCCGGTCGGGCACGACGTTCGGGCGCCGGCCGCCGTCCAGGACGATCCCGTGGACCCGGTCGTCGGGCGTGGTGTGCTGGCGCAGCATCGCGATCCCGTTGTACCCGGCCACGACGGCGTCCAGGGCGTTGCGGCCCATGAACGGCTGCGCCGCGGCGTGCGCGGCGACCCCGTGGTAGGTCGCCCGCACCTGCCGCCGGCCCAGGAACGGCTGCGCGGCGACGTCGTAGGAGAACGGGTGCAGCATCACCACGGCGTCGACGCCGTCGAACGCGCCCGCGCGGGCCAGGAACTCTTTGCCGCCCCCGCCCTCCTCGGCCGGGGTGCCGAGCAGCACCGCGGTCCCGCCGGCCGCGCCCGAGCGCAGGGCGTGGGCCAGCCCGAGGAACGCGCCGACGGCCGTGGCGCAGATGACGTTGTGCCCGCAGCCGTGCCCCAGGCCCGGCAACGCGTCGTACTCGGCGAGCACCGCCACCGTCGGACCGTCCCCGTGCGAGACCGACGCCCGCAGCGCGGTGTCCAGGCCGTGCACCCCGACCGCGGCCCCCACCCCGTGCCGGGCCAGCAGGTCCGCGACGGCCCGCGCCGACCGGTGCTCGGCGAACGCCTCCTCGGGGTGGGCGTGCAGGTCGTGGCTGAGGGCCAGCAGGTCGTCCGCGGCGGCCTCGACCGCGGCCTCCGTCGCGTCCAGCAGGGCTGCCGGCGCCCCGGCGTGCGCGCTCCGCAGGGGCGTGGCGGTGGCCGCGGCCCGGTCGATGCCCGTCCGCACGCCCTCCAGGTACGACCCGTCGGGGGTGGTGGGCCGGGTGGGGACCGGCGCGGTCAGGACGTCGCGGGCGCGGGTCCACAGCAGCGACCCGCCGGCGTCGGCGACGACGTGCCGGCGCGAGCCCGGGATGCGGGCGTGCAGCCGTTCACCGCGGTCGGGGGAGTGGACGGCGGAGCCGTCGTGCGCGCCGAACCACAGGTCCACCGGCAGGGCCAGCGACTCCACGTCGAACGACCACGGCGCCATCGCCAGCACGGTGTCGCGGGCGTACCCGGCGGCCGACTGCGCGAAACCCTCCGCCAGTGCCCCGGAGTACGCGGCGGCGAACCCCGGCTGCCGGTACACCTGCGCGTCCACGTCCGACGAACCCTGGAGCACGAGGTCCCACATCGACGCGGCGTCCATCGCCTCCAGCTGCGCTCGCGTGCCCCGCGGGTCGTCGCGGCAGGCGGCGCAGAACCGGGCCACGCCGGGGTCGGCGCGATCGGCGGTCACCGGGTCGGCGAAGTCGTCGGTCCCCGACACGATGCTCAGGCGGGACAGCACACCCGCTGCGGCGCAGGCCAGGCCGAACACCGAACCCTGCGAGAACGCGACCCCGTGGACGTCGGTGAGACCACGGTCGGCGACGAGCGCGGCGACGTCGGCGGCCGCGTCGGCCAGCGTCCAGCCCGGCGCCGGGTCCGAGGCGCCCAGGCCCGGCCGGTCCCAGGAGACCAGCCGGACGTCCAGCCCGGGGAGCAGGTGGGTGCCGAAACCCAGCGACCGGCCCGTCGCCGCGCCGGGGAAGAACAGCACGGCCCGGCCCGTCACCGGCCCCCACTCGCTCCACGCCAGCGACCGGCCGTCCGGCAGCGTCGTCGTGCCCAGCCGGTCCGGGGGAGCGGTGCCCAGGTCGTCCACGCGGGCACCCTACCCAGCGCCTCGGCGGGGCCCCACGGCCTCGGCGGCGCCCCCGCGACCGCGGCCGTCGCCGCCCGCAGCGCCCCCGGAGCCCTGGCGTGCGCGCTCCAGCCGCGTGCCTAGGGTGGCGGCGTGAGCGACCTCCCCGTCCCCGCCGGCACCGTCCCCGCTGCCCGCGCCCGCATCAGCCTCTGGGGCGGCGCGCCCTGGGCCGACCCCGACCGCCGCGACGAGGCCCGCGCCGCCGCCCGGGAGGTGGAGGCCCTGGGGTACTCCCGCATCTGGCTGTCGGGGGGCTTCGACCCCGGGGTGCACCCGGTGTTCGGGCTGCTGCTGGGGGCCACCGAGGAGATCGGCGTGGCCAGCGGCATCATCAGCGTCTACGCCGCGACCCCCGAGGAGACCGGGACGGGTTTCGCCGAGCTGGAGCGCGAGCACCCGGGCCGCTTCCTGCTGGGGCTGGGCAACAGCCACGCCGCGATCGTCGAGCAGTCCGGGACCGACTACGCCAAGCCGTACTCCCGCACCGTGGAGCACCTCGACGCCCTCGACGCCGCGGGGTCCGTCCCCACCCCGCGCCGCGCGCTGGCCGCGCTGGGCCCGCGCATGCTGCGCCTGGCCCGCGACCGGGCCCTCGGCGCGCACCCGTACTTCACGACGCCCGCGCACACGTCGTCCGCGCGCCAGGTGCTGGGGGAGGGCGTGCTGCTGGCCCCCGAGGTCGCGGTCGTCCTGGAGGAGGACCCGGCCCGGGCCCGGGAGATCGCCCGCCGCCACACCACGGGGTACCTCGCCCTGCCGAACTACACCAACAACCTGCGCCGCTTCGGCTACGGCGACGAGGACTTCGCCGACGGCGGCAGCGACCGGCTGGTCGACGAGCTCGTCCCGTGGGGTTCCACGGCCACCGTCGTGGCCGGGATCGCCCGCCACGTCGACGCCGGCGCCGACGAGGTCGCCGTCCAGGTGATCACCGCCACCGGGGAGGACTTCCCGCTCGCGCAGTGGGGCGAGCTCGCCGGCGCCCTCATCGGCTGACCGGGTTCCCCCCGGGGGGGGGGGGGGGGGGGGGGGGGGGCGGCGGCCCCCCCCCGCCGCCGCGCCCGGGCTGCGCGGGGCGGGCGGCGC
>NZ_JBJLSJ010000053.1:0-23075 GCF_050871975.1 Kineococcus rugosus
TATCGTCTGGGCGAGGTGGGGTGTGGGGTGGGGCCGGGGCCCGACTCCCCCCGGGGGGCCGCCCGGGGGCCCCCCCCCCCCCCGCGCGCCCCCCCCCGGGGGGCCGGCCGCTGCCGGGGGAGCGGGTGACGGGAATCGAACCCGCGTAGCTAGTTTGGAAGACTAGGGCTCTACCATTGAGCTACACCCGCGCGCGAGGGACGCCGGCCGCAGGGCCGCGTCCCTCAGGACCATCGTAGCGGCCCCCGGGCGGTAGCCTGCTCCCTGTGCCCCCGCGAGGGGGCGCGCGGGGTGTGGCGCAGCTTGGTAGCGCGTCCGCTTTGGGAGCGGAAGGCCCCCGGTTCGAATCCGGGTACCCCGACGGACGCGCGACCGTCCGCCCGTGCGCAGCGCGGGCGCCGGTCGCGCCGTGAAGGGCCCCGGCGCGGACGGCTACGCTTTCGCGGTGCGTCGGGGCTGCCCCGGCGTGCCGCACGCCTGACCACGACCTCCGCGCAGGCGGAGAGACCCCAGGAGATCCCCGCTGTGAAGAGCGACGTCGAGACCCTCAACCCGACCCGGGTCAAGTTCACCGTCGAAGTCGGGTACGACGAGCTGAAGCCCAGTCTCGACAAGGCCTACAAGACCATCGGCGGGCAGGTCCAGGTGCCGGGCTTCCGCAAGGGCAAGGTGCCGGCGCGGGTCATCGACCAGCGCTTCGGCCGGGCCGTGGTGCTCGAGGAGGCCGTCAACGACGCGCTGCCGAAGTTCTACCAGCAGGCCGTCGAGGCCTCCGACCACCTGCCGCTGGGCCAGCCCACCGTCGAGGTGACCCAGGCCCCGGACCCGGCCACGGGCGGGGACCTGAAGTTCTCCGTCGAGGTCGACGTCCGCCCGACCCTGGAGCTGCCGGACCTGTCCACCATCACCGTGACGGTGGACGACCTGCAGGTGCCGCAGGAGGAGGTCGAGACGCGGCTGACGTCGCTGCGCGAGCGCTTCGGCACCCTCGTCGGCGTCGACCGCGCGGCCGCCGACGGCGACTTCGTCTCGATCGACCTGCACGCCGAGATCGACGGCGAGGAGATCGAGAGCGCCAAGGGCATCAGCTACCGCATCGGCCAGGGCAACATGATCGAGGGCCTGGACGAGGCGCTGACCGGCGTCTCGGCCGAGGGCACGGCCTCCTTCACCGCCCCGCTGGCCGGTGGCGACCGCAAGGGCGAGGACGCGCAGATCACCGTGACCGTGCAGTCGGTCAAGGAGCGCCAGCTGCCCGAGGCCGACGACGACTTCGCCCAGCTCGCCAGCGAGTTCGACACGCTGGAGGAGCTGAAGGCGGACCTGCTCAAGCAGGTCGAGCAGTCGAAGAAGTTCGAGCAGGGCCTGCAGGCGCGCGACAAGGTCCTCGAGAAGCTCCTCGAGGTCGTCGAGGTCCCGGTCCCGGCGTCGCTGGTCGAGGCCGAGATCCACGCCCACCTGGAGCGCGAGAGCCGCCTCGAGGACGCCGAGCACCGCGCCGAGATCACGGGCTCGACCGAGCAGGCCATCCGCAGCCAGCTGCTGCTGGACGCCCTCGCCGAGCGCGAGGAGATCGGCGTCGAGCAGGGCGAGCTCATCGAGTACCTGGTGGGCCAGGCCCAGCAGTACGGCATGGACCCCAACCAGTTCGTCCAGATGGTCGACGGGGCCGGCCAGGTCCCGGCCATGGTCGGCGAGGTCCGCCGCCGCAAGGCGCTGGCGGTGGCGATGGAGAAGGCGACCGTGACGGACGCCTCCGGCAACGCCGTGGACCTCGAGGAGCTCGTCGGCGGCGAGGACGAGGCGGAGCAGACCGAGGGGCAGGACGAGGCCGTCGAGGCGCCCGCCGAGGACGGCCAGACGGTCGACCCCTCCGGTGAGGACGAGCAGGCCGCGGCCGAGCAGGTCGGGCAGGACGAGTCCAAGGGCTGACCCGGACGCTGTGGGTGCACCGCCGTCCCCGGTGCGCCCACAGCGAAAAGGGCCCGGTCCCGACATGGTCGTCGGGGCCTGCGGGTTAGGGTCGATCGAGATCGGCGGAGCATCCGCCGGACCCTCCCGGACACGTCCGGGGTGGGTGGTCGACGCCAGGAGAGGGCCAGGGAACAGCGTGAGCGAGATCTTGAGCGCACCGGGACTGGTGACGCCGCAGCAGGCCCGCACGGGCACGCCGGGGATGGGCCTCGACGACAACGTCTACCAGCGGCTCCTGCAGCAGCGGATCATCTGGCTCGGGACCGAGGTCCGGGACGACATGGCCAACGCCATCTGCGCGCAGCTGCTGCTGCTGGCCGCGGAGGACCCGGACGCGGACATCTTCATGTACATCAACTCGCCCGGCGGCTCGGTGTCCGCGGGCATGTCGATCTACGACACGATGCAGTACATCAAGCCGGACGTGGCGACCATCGCCACCGGCATGGCGGCCTCGATGGGCCAGTTCCTGCTGTGCGCCGGGGCCCCGGGCAAGCGCTCGGCGCTGCCGCACGCGAAGATCATGATGCACCAGCCGCTGGGCGGCCTGGGCGGTTCGGCCAGCGACATCAAGATCCTGGCCGAGCAGATCATCGCCACGAAGCGGCAGATGGCCGAGCTCATCGCCCAGCACTCCGGGCAGACGTTCGAGACGATCACCCGCGACTCCGACCGCGACCGCTGGTTCTCGGCGCAGGAGGCGAAGGAGTACGGCCTCATCGACCACGTCGTGGGCCACACCAGCGAGGTCGAGGGCGGGGGCGGCACCGGTGCCTGAGCTGTTCCGCCCGCCGTTCACGACCGCTTCGAGGGGAGACCGCCCGATGAACCCGCAGTCCCGGCTGAACCCGGCGCACGACCAGTCCGCGCGCTACGTGCTCCCGCAGTTCGAGGAGCGCACGTCGTACGGCATGAAGCGCTCGGACCCGTACACCAAGCTCTTCGAGGACCGGATCATCTTCCTCGGGGTGCAGGTGGACGACGCCTCGGCCGACGACATCATCGCCCAGCTGATCGTGCTGGAGTCCCAGGACACCGAGCGCGACATCATCATGTACATCAACTCCCCGGGCGGGTCCTTCACGGCCCTGACGGCGATCTACGACACGATGATGTACATCCGCCCGGACATCCAGACGTACTGCATGGGCCAGGCGGCCTCGGCCGCCGCGGTGCTGCTGGCCGCCGGTGCGCCGGGGAAGCGGTTCGCGCTGCCGAACTCGCGCATCCTCATCCACCAGCCGGCCATGGCCGGCGGGGACTACGGGCAGGCCTCGGACCTGGAGATCCAGGCGAACGAGATCCTGCGCATGCGCTCCTGGCTGGAGAGCACGCTGGCGTTCCACTCGAACCGGACCGCCGACCAGGTGCGCGAGGACATCGAGCGCGACAAGTTCCTCACCGCCACCGAGGCCGTGGAGTACGGCCTCATCGACGAGGTGCTGACGAGCCGCAAGGCGTCCGCCCCTTCGCTGTGAGCACGTAGCGTCACCCATGCGCAGCAGTGCGTGACGTGGCGCGCGACGCGCCGGGGGGCCGGTCTGGCACCGTGTCCCCCGGGAGCGTCTAATGAGTCCGGTGAGCCGGTCTCGCCGGGTAGCGTGGTCAGCAGTGACGCGACGCCGGGTCCGGTTCCTCCGGCCCCCCGGGTCGGGTACCAGCACGAGGAGAGGAATCGTCGGTGGCACGCATCGGTGACGGTGGCGACCTGCTGAAGTGCTCGTTCTGCGGGAAGAGCCAGAAGCAGGTCAAGAAGCTCATCGCGGGCCCAGGCGTCTACATCTGCGACGAGTGCATCGACCTGTGCAACGAGATCATCGAGGAGGAGCTCGCCGAGGCCAACGACCTGGGCCTGGTGGAGCTGCCGAAGCCGAAGGAGATCTTCGACTTCCTCGACCAGTACGTCATCGGCCAGTCGTCGGCGAAGAAGTCCCTCGCCGTGGCCGTCTACAACCACTACAAGCGCATCCAGGTCGGTGAGGCCGCGGGCAAGGCCCGCGAGGACGCCGTCGAGATCTCCAAGTCGAACATCCTGCTCATCGGCCCCACGGGCTGCGGCAAGACGTACCTGGCCCAGACGCTGGCGAAGATGCTCAACGTCCCCTTCGCCATCGCCGACGCCACGGCGCTGACCGAGGCCGGCTACGTCGGCGAGGACGTCGAGAACATCCTCCTCAAGCTCATCCAG
This sequence comes from Kineococcus rugosus, assembly GCF_050871975.1. NCBI lineage: Bacteria > Bacillati > Actinomycetota > Actinomycetes > Kineosporiales > Kineosporiaceae > Kineococcus > Kineococcus rugosus. The sequence goes on from NZ_JBJLSJ010000053.1 coordinate 4,163, forward strand.
GCGGCCGACTACGACGTCAAGAAGGCCGAGACGGGCATCATCTACATCGACGAGGTCGACAAGATCGCCCGCAAGTCCGAGAACCCCTCCATCACGCGCGACGTGTCGGGGGAGGGCGTGCAGCAGGCGCTGCTGAAGATCCTCGAGGGCACCACCGCGAGCGTCCCGCCGCAGGGCGGGCGCAAGCACCCGCACCAGGAGTTCATCCAGATCGACACGACGAACGTGCTGTTCATCGTGGGTGGCGCCTTCGCCGGGCTGGACCGGATCATCGAGTCCCGGTCGGGCAAGCAGGGCCTGGGCTTCGGGGCCCAGCTGCGCTCCAGCGAGAAGAAGGCCGAGCCGAGCTTCGCCGACGTCATGCCCGAGGACCTCATGAAGTTCGGGCTGATCCCGGAGTTCATCGGGCGCCTGCCGGTCATCACCAGCGTCGAGAACCTCGACGCCGAGGCGCTCGTGCAGATCCTCACCAAGCCGCGCAACGCCCTGGCCAAGCAGTACCAGCGGATGTTCGAGCTGGACGGGGTGGAGCTGGAGTTCACCGACGACGCCCTCGAGGCCGTCGCGGACCAGGCCATCCTGCGGGGGACCGGCGCCCGCGGTCTGCGCGCCATCATCGAGGAGGTCCTCCTGCCGGTGATGTTCGACGTCCCCAGCCGCGACGACATCGCCCGCGTGGTGGTGACCCGCGAGGTCGTCCTGAAGAACGTCAACCCGACGCTCGTGCCGCGCGAGGCCCCGGCCCGCAAGAGCACCCGGGAGCGCCGCGACAAGTCGGCCTGACCGGCTCGACCCGCACGACGGAGGGCCCCGCACCGACCGGTGCGGGGCCCTCCGTCGTGCGGGCGCGGGCGCAGGTCACTGCTGCAGGACGGCCTGCACGTCGATCTGGACCTTCAGCGTGGTCCCGAAGACGGCCACGCCGATGCCCACGGCCTGGTTCCAGTTCATCTTGAAGTCGTCGCGGTGCAGCTCGGCCGTGGCCGTGAACGCCGCGCGGGTCCCGCCCCACGGGTCCGGTCCGCTGCCGGAGTAGGCCAGGTGCAGCTCCACGGGCCGGGTCGTGGCCAGCAGGGTCAGGTCCCCGGACATGACCCACCCCTCGCCGGCGCGCCGCACCCCGGCGGCGGTGAAGCGCAGCGTCGGGTGGTGGGCGGTGTCCAGGAAGTCGGCCGAGCGCAGGTGCTCGTCGCGCTGGGCGTTGCCGGTGTCGATGGAGGTGGCGTCGATCTCCACCTCGACGCTGGACCGGGTGACGTCCTCGGGGACGGTGATGACCCCGGAGAACTCGGTGAACCGGCCGTGCACGGCGGACAGGCCCAGGTGGTGGGCCGTCGCGGAGATCGTGGAGTGCATGACGTCGATGGCCCAGACCCCCGGCGGGGGCACGTCGGTGCCGCCCTGGCGGCGCAGCCGGACCTCCCCGATGCGCCAGGCGCCCCCGGCCGGGACGACGACGCTGCTGGCCCGGGGGTCGTGGGCCGCGGCGGCGACGAGCATGGTCGCCGCCCCCGCGGGCACCCCGAGCAGGGTGAAGGTGCCGTCGCCGCCGGTGACGGCGCGGGCCACCTGCGACCCGTCCGCCCCCAGCAGCGTCACCGCGGCGCCGGTGACGGGCCAGCCCTCGCGGGTCAGCACGCGGCCCTCGCCGGTGACACCGGTGGTCCCGGTGCCGCCGGCGGGGGTCCGGGGCTGGACGGAGGGCTCGGGGTTCACCGCTGCTCCGAGCGCGACTCGAAGCGGGTCAGGTCCAGCGTGGCGCCGGAGGCCCCGCGGCCGAGGGTGATCTGGGCGGCGGACACGGTGTCCTCCTCGATGTCGACGGACGTCGCGACGGGGGCGAACCCGGCGGCGGTCAGCGTGTAGTGGCCGCCGGCGAGGTCCTCGAAGGCGTAGCTGCCGTCGGGGCCGGTGACGACGGAGCCGACGACCTCGCCGTCGGCGTCGACGAGGGTGACGGACGCCTCGCGCAGGACGCGGCCGTCGCTGGCGGCGACGACGGTGCCGGTCAGGCGCCCGCCGCCGCTGAGGAGCAGGTCGCAGGCCAGGGCGCCGGAGTCGGGGACCTCGACGCCGCGGGCGAGGGGGCGGTGGGACTCGCTCTGCGCGGTCAGCACGTAGCTGCCGCCCATGAGCTGGTCGAAGGCGTACCCGCCGCCGCCGTCGGTCCGGGTGGAGCCGACGACCTCGCCGGTGACGTCGGTGAGGGTGACGAGCGCGCCCTGGACGCCACGGGCGGGCGCGTCCTGCGGCCCGTCGAGGTCGGCGCTCGGGTGGGCCAGGATGCGGCCGGTGATGGCCGAGCGACCGGACAGGACGACGTCGCGGGTCAGGGAGGTGTCCCCGATGCCGACGAGCGTGGCCGAGGGGGCGACGTGGGCGGCGGCCACGATCAGCAGGTAGGTGCCGCCGGTGGGCAGCGCCAGCTCGTACGTGCCGTCCTCACCGGTGGCGGTGCGGGCGACCTGCTGGCCGGACTGGTCGGCGAGGGTGACCACGGCTCCCGGCAGGGCGCGGCGGTCGTGGTGGCGGACCGTGCCGGACAACCTGAGTCCTGCGTCGGTGCGGGTCGACTGGGCTGGCACGCTCGGGATCTCCTTCGACTCGACGCTGTCGGGGTGGATCGTGTTCCCGTTGATCTTCCCACTCCCGGTGGCGCCGGTCCCACCCGCCGTGACGGCCGGCTCCTGCGCCCGGGGCTCGGACTCCCCGCGCAGGGCGCGCTCCTTGAAGAACAGCGTGATGACGAAGGCGATGAGGGCGAACGGCGCGGCGAGCAGGAAGACGTCGGCGATGGAGGAGCCGTAGGCGGCCTGGACGATGGAGCGCACGGGCTCGGGGATGACGTCGAGGTTCGGCACGCCGGTGCTGGAGCCCAGCGAGCCGAGCGCCTGGGCGGGGTCGATGCGCGCGTCGGCCAGGCCGGTCTCGAGGTGGGTGGTGACGCGGTGGCCGAGGACGGCCCCGAGGGCCGAGACGCCGATGGCGCCGCCGAGGCTGCGGGCGAAGGCCACGAAGGAGCTGGCGGAGCCGAGGTCCTGGGGTTCGGCGACGTTCTGCACGGCCAGGACGAGGTTCTGCATCATCATGCCGACGCCGAGGCCGATGAGGGCCATGTAGGGCGCGACGACCCAGTAATTCGTGTCGTACTCGATGGTGCCCATGAGCCCCAGGCCCGCGGTGAGCAGCACGCCGCCGGTGACGAGCCAGCCCTTCCAGCGCCCGGTGCGGGTGATGAACTGGCCCGCGATCGTGGAGGACAGGAACAGCCCGACGATCATCGGGATCGTCATGACCCCGGCCATGGTCGGCGACTCGTGCCGGGCGAGCTGGAAGTACTGGCTGAGGAAGATCGTGGCGCCGAACATGGCGACACCGACGAAGAGGCTGGCGGCGGCGGACAGCGCGATGGTCGGGTTGCGGAAGAACTTCAGCGGGACGATGGGCTCGGTGGCCCGGTGCTCGGCGAGCACGGCCAGGGCCAGGAAGACGATCCCGCCGGCGACGAGGGCGACGGTCCACCAGGAGGCCCAGTCGAACTGGTGCCCGGCGAGGGAGACCCAGATGAGCAGGGCCGAGATGCCGGCGGCGATGAGGGTCGCGCCGAGGTAGTCGATGGACACCGCGCGGCGCGGCTGGGGCGGCAGCTTTAGCTTGGTCTGCAGCACGACGAAGGCGACGACGGCGAAGGGGATGCCGACGTAGAAGGTCCAGTGCCAGGACAGGTGCTCGGTCAGGACGCCGCCGATGAGGGGGCCGCCGACGGTGGCGACCGCGAAGGTCGCCCCGAGGTAGCCGGAGTAGCGGCCGCGTTCGCGCGGGCTGACCATCGAGGCGAGGATCACCTGGGCCAGGGCCAGCAGGCCCCCGCCGCCCAGGCCCTGGAAGACGCGCAGCGTGATGAGCATGCCCATGCTGGTGGACAGGCCGGCGATCGCGGAGGCGACGACGAAGATGCCGAGGGCGATCTGGACGAGCAGCTTCTTGGAGAAGAGGTCGGACAGCTTGCCCCAGATGGGCGTGGAGATCGTGGTGGCGAGCAGGGCGGCGGTGACGACCCAGGTGTAGCCGGACTCGGTGCCGTGCAGGTCGTTGACGATCCGGGGCAGGGCGTTGGAGACGACCGTGGAGGACAGGATCGCCACGAACATGCCGAGCAGCAGGCCGGAGAGGGCCTCCATGACCTGCGCGTGGGTCATCTTGGGGGCGGGCCCGGTCGCGGGGCCCGCCGCGGTGGTGGTGTCGGTGCTCATGCGCGCGCCTCCACGGTGTCGCCGGTCAGCGGGTGGTGGGTCAAGGGGTTCTCCTGCGGCGTTTCTCGTGGTTCGGGGCGGACGGGCGGTGGGGTGCGGTCGGGGGTGCGGGCCAGCCGCCCCAGGAGCCGGGTGAGGTCGTCGACCTCGTCGTCGGGCCACGCGTCGAGGTGGTCGACGAGGCGGCTGACGAGGGCGCGCCGGCAGGTGCGCAGCTCCGCGGTCCCGTCGTCGGTGACGGTCAGGCGCTGGGACCGCCCGTCGTCGGGGTCGGGGGTGGCGGCGAGCAGGCCCTTGGCCCGCAGGTGCGCGACCTGGCGGCTGACGGTGGACAGGTCCAGCGAGAGGTGCTCGGCGACCTCGCTGATCCGCAGCGGCCCGCGCTGCTGGACGACCGCGAGCGCGGCCAGACCGGGGGTGCTCAGCGTGCCGACGAGCGTCCGGCGCGCCCGGAGCAGGTCCGGGAAGACGTCGACGAGCGCGGCGCAGGCGTGGGGTGTGGCCATGGCGACCTTCGATCGCTAGGTTGGTGTGTGCAAGCAACCATAAGCGCAGTTGGTTGCTCCATGCAACCCGATGGGCCGACCGTCGTCCGGGGGTGGTCCCGCCCCGGGGTCAGATCGCGTCGTTGAGGCGGTGCAGCAGGGTGGCGAGGGTCGTCATGTCGTCCTCGGGCCAGCCCTCGAGGCGGTCGTGCAGCCGCTGCCGTCGGGCGGCCCGCGCCGCGTGCACCTTCTCCAGGCCGTCGGGGGACAGGGTCAGCCGCACGGCGCGGCCGTCGGTGGGGTCGGCCTGCCGGCTGACCAGCCCGAGCCGTTCGAGGAGCTGGACCTGCCGGGACAGCGTGGGCTTGCCGATGCCGAAGAAGGTGGCCAGGTCCGAGGGGCGCGCCTCGCCGACGTCGTCGAGGCGGACCAGGAGGCTGTACGCCTCGGGTTCGAGGTCCGGGTGGACGCTGCGGGCGGTCTCCCGGTTGATCGCGCGGGAGCGCCGCAGGAGCACGGCGAGCTCGCGTTCGAGGGCTTCGGCGGGGCCACTGACCATCCCAGGAACCTACCCGGAGCCCGCCCGACAGGTGGCGGGCATCCCGCGGGGCGGCGTGCCGGGCTTGAAGCGCCGGGGGACCTGCCTCTACTGTCGCGCCCAGATGCATCGATCCGATACATCGGAGTGAGAGGCGGCGGGACGTGGTGCGCAAGCGCGGCGACGTGGTGCTGCTGGCGGTCCTGGCGCTGCTGGCGGACGGTCCGATGCACGGCTACGAGGTGCGCAAGCGCCTCGACCAGCGCCTCGGGGCGCTGCGGGCGCTGAGCTACGGCACCCTCTACCCGGCCCTGCGGGCGCTGCAGGCCGGCGGCTGCATCAGCGAGTCCACCCAGGAACGCCTCCCGGGCACCATCAGCCCCAAGCGCGCCCGGGTCGTCTACGAGATCACCCCGCACGGCCGGGACCGGCTGGCCGCCCTCCTCGAGGAGGCCGGACCGGACGCGTGGGAGGACGACGCCTTCGGCGTCCACTTCGCGCTGTTCGCCCGCGTCGCCCCGCGCACCCGGCTGCGCATCCTCGAGGGCCGCCGGGCGCGGCTCCTCGAACGCCTCGAGGTCATGAACCGCTCCATCGACCGCACCCAGGCCCAGCTCGACTCGTACGCGCTCGAAGCGCAGCGGCACGGCGTGGAGACCGTCCGCAGCGAGGTCGACTGGCTCGAACGCCTCATCACCGCAGAGCACGCCCCCCGAGCACCCCAGGAGAGACCCTGATGGCTGGAAAGATCCGCGTCGCGATCGTGGGGGTCGGCAACTGCGCCGCCTCCCTCGTGCAGGGCGTCCACTTCTACCGCGACGCCGACCCCGGGCAGACCGTCCCCGGTCTCATGCACGTGCGCTTCGGCGACTACCACGTCGGTGACGTCGAGTTCGTCGCCGCCTTCGACGTCGACGACAAGAAGGTCGGCACCGACCTGGCCGACGCCATCGGCGCCTCCGAGAACAACACGATCAAGATCTGCGACGTGCCGCGCACCGGCGTGACCGTCCAGCGCGGCCACACCCTCGACGGTCTCGGCAAGTACTACCGCGAGACGATCACCGAGTCGGCCGCCGAGCCCGTAGACGTCGTCGCCGCGCTGCGCGAGGCCCGCGTCGACGTCCTCGTCTGCTACCTGCCCGTCGGCTCCGAGGACGCCGCGGAGTTCTACGCCCAGTGCGCCCTCGACGCGAAGGTCGCCTTCGTCAACGCGCTGCCGGTGTTCATCGCCAGCGACCCCGAGTGGGCGCAGAAGTTCACCGACGCCGGGGTCCCCATCGTCGGCGACGACATCAAGTCCCAGGTCGGGGCGACCATCACCCACCGGGTGCTGGCCAAGCTCCTGGAGGACCGCGGCATCGAGCTGGAACGCACCTACCAGCTCAACGTCGGCGGCAACATGGACTTCAAGAACATGCTCGAGCGCGACCGGCTGGAGTCGAAGAAGATCTCCAAGACGCAGGCCGTGACGAGCAACGTGCAGGCCGACTTCGGCACCCGCAACGTGCACATCGGGCCCAGCGACTACGTCCAGTGGCTCGACGACCGCAAGTGGGCCTACGTCCGCCTGGAGGGCAAGGCGTTCGGCGGGGTTCCGCTGAACCTGGAGTACAAGCTGGAGGTCTGGGACTCCCCGAACTCCGCGGGCGTCATCATCGACGCCGTCCGCGCCGCGAAGATCGGTCTGGACCGGGGCATCGGCGGGCCGCTGCTGTCCCCGTCGGCGTACTTCATGAAGTCCCCGCCGCAGCAGCGCGACGACGAGGCCGGCCGCGCCGGCGTCGAGGCGTTCATCGCCGGGACCGTCGAGCGCTGATCCCCGCACGACGCAGGCCCCCACCGCGGACCGCGGTGGGGGCCTGCGTCGTCGCCGTCAGCCCTCGGTGGGGGCGATCTCCGCCTGCGCCGTGAGGGTCTCCGCGCCCTCGACGACGGCCCACTCGATCGAGGCCGCGCGCGAGGCCGCGAGCACGTCCCCCTCGGCCCGGCGGGCCGCCTCCACCAGTGCGGCCGGACCGGAGACCGTGGCCGCCGACAGCGGGGTCTTCTGCGAGACCTTCGCCTCGCTCTTGACCTTGCGCAGCACCGACAGCGCCTGCCCCGCCGCCGGGAGCACCCCCGCGGCGCCGGCGTCGGCCGACCCGAGCTCGGCGACCGCCGGCCACGGCGCGGTGTGGACGGACCCGTCCTGCCACCACGACCAGACCTCCTCGGCCGCGTACGGCAGGAACGGCGCCAGCAGCCGCAGCAGCGTCCGCAGCGCCACCGCCGCGGTGGCCCGCGCCGACGCGGCCGCCCCCTCCCCGCGGGCGCCGTAGGCGCGGTCCTTGACCAGCTCCACCCAGTCGTCGCAGAAGGTCCAGAAGAACTTCTCCGTCACGTCCAGGGCCGCGGCGTGGTCGTACCGCTCGAACGCGTCGGTCGCCTGCTGCACGACCGTCGCCAGCCGCGCGACCACGCTGGCGTCGATCGGCTCGGTGATCGCCGCGAGGTCCACCGCGTCACCGCGCTCGACGCCCAGGCCCAGCACGAACTTCGAGGCGTTGAGCAGCTTCATCGCCAGCCGGCGGCCGATCTTCATCTGACCGGTGTCGAACGTCGCGTCCGTGCCCAGGCGGGAGGACGCCGCCCAGTAGCGCACCGCGTCGGAGCCGAACTCCTCCAGCAGCGCCAGCGGCGTCACGACGTTGCCCTTGGACTTCGACATCTTCTTGCGGTCGGGGTCCAGGATCCAGCCCGACAGCGCGGTCCGCGCCCACGGCAGCCCGTCGAACTCCAGGTGCGAGCGCACCACCGTGGAGAACAGCCAGGTGCGGATGATGTCCTGGCCCTGCGGGCGCAGGTCCATCGGGTAGACGCGGGAGAACAGGTCCTCGTCGCGCTCCCAGCCGCTGACCAGCAGCGGCGTCAGCGACGACGTCGCCCAGGTGTCCATGACGTCGGGGTCGGCGGCGAACCCGCCCGGGACCCCGCGCTGGTCCTCGGCGTACCCGGGGGCCGGTTCGGCGGCCGGGTCCACCGGCAGCGCGGACTCCTCGGGGACGATCGGGGAGTCGTAGACCGGCTCGCCGTCGGCGTCCAGCGGGTACCAGACCGGGAACGGCACCCCGAAGAACCGCTGCCGGGAGATCAGCCAGTCCCCGTTCAGGCCCGACACCCAGTGGTCGTACCGGTGCTTCATGTGCTCGGGGTGCCAGGCCAGCTCCCCGCCGCGCGCGAGCAGCGCCGAGCGCAGCGCGGTGTCGCGGCCGCCGTTGCGCAGGTACCACTGCCGCGTGGAGACGATCTCCAGCGGGCGGTCGCCCTTCTCGTAGAACTTCACCGGGTGCACGATCTTCTTCGGCTCCCCGACCATGTCGCCGGAGGCCTGCAGGGCCTCCACGACGGCCTTCTGCGCGCTGAACACCGTCTGGCCGGCGATGGTCGCGTAGAACTCCGCCCCCGCGCCCGACAGCCACGCCGGCGTCTCGCGCAGCAGCCGGCCGTCGCGGCCGATGACGGCGCGGTTGTCCAGCTGCAGCTCGCGCCACCAGGTGATGTCGGTCGTGTCGCCGAAGGTGCAGATCATCGCGATGCCGGACCCCTTCTCGGGGTCGGCCAGCTTGTGCGCCAGGACGGGGACCTCGACGCCGAACAGCGGCGTCGTCACGGTCGTGCCGAACAGCGGCTGGTACCGCTCGTCGTCCGGGTGCGCCACCAGCGCCACGCAGGCCGGCAGCAGCACCGGGCGGGTCGTCTCGATGTGCACCGGCTCCCCGCCGGCGGTCGGCTGGAAGGCGAGGCGGTGGTAGGCGCCCTCGGTGTCCTTGTCCTCCAGCTCGGCCTGCGCGACGGCCGTGCGGAACGTCGTGTCCCACAGCGTCGGCGCCTGCTGCGAGTACGCCTCGCCGCGGGCGAGGTTGCGCAGGAACGCGCGCTGGGCGGTGGCGCGCGAGCTCTCCGAGATCGTGGAGTACGTGTGCGACCAGTCCACCGACAGCCCCAGCCGCCGCCACAGCGACTCGAAGACCTGCTCGTCCTCGGCGGTCAGCCGGTCGCACAGCTCCACGAAGTTGCGCCGCGAGACCTGGACGAAGTCGCGGTCGTTCTTCGGGGCCTTCTCCGGCGGCGCGAACGACGGGTCGTACGGCAGGGTCGGGTCGCAGCGGACCCCGTAGTAGTTCTGCACCCGCCGCTCGGTGGGCAGGCCGTTGTCGTCCCAGCCCATCGGGTAGAAGACGGACTTGCCGCGCATCCGCTGGAAGCGGGCGACGACGTCGGTGTGCGTGTAGCTGAACACGTGACCGACGTGCAGCGAGCCGGACACCGTCGGCGGCGGGGTGTCGATGGAGTACACGTCGGAGCGCTGCGCGGACCGGTCGAAGGCGTAGGTGCCCTGCTCCTGCCACTGCGGGGCCCAGCGCTCCTCCAGACCGTCCACGGTGGGCCGGTCGGGCACCTCGACGCCGGGCGCGACGCGGGTCTGGAACTGCGGGGCGGGGGTGGGGTCGGACATGGCCCCCATCATTCCAGCCGCGACCGGGCCCCCGGTCCGGCACCCGATCCGGTGACCGGGGCTGAAGGTGCGCCCGCCACCGGCCGATGGTGCGGTGTGCCCACTCCGCGCCGCCTGCTGCCCTGGCAGGCCTTCGCCGCCGGCGGCGCAGTCGCGGCCCTGATCGGCCTGGCGCTGCCCCCGGGGCTGCCGAACGACGTGCTGTTCGCCGTCGTCGCCCTCTCCGCCGTCGCGGCCACCGCCGCCGGGACCCGCCTGCACCGCCCGCAGCGGGCGTCGGCGTGGTGGCTGCTGACCGGCGGGCTGCTGGCCTGGGCGCTGGGCGACGTCTCCTACGCCGTCTGCTACACCTGGCTGGGCTGGGAGGCCTTCCCCAGCGTCCCCGACGTCTTCTACGTGCTGGCGTACCCCCTCATCGCGGTCGCGATGCTGCGGATGGCCCGCCAGGCCCGGCCCGGGGCCGACCGCGAGGGCGTCATCGACGCCGCGATCCTCGCCGTCGGGTTCGGCCTGCTGTCCTGGACCTTCCTGGTGCGCCCGGCGCTGGCCGAGCTGCCGCAGGACCTGCCCGCCGGGCTGGTCTCGCTGGCCTACCCCGTCGGCGACGTCGTCGTGCTCGCCATGCTCGTGCGGGTCCTGAGCGCGGCCGGGCACCGCTCACCGGCCGCCGCCCTGCTGGGCGCGGCGGCGGTCTGCATGCTGACGGCCGACGCGATGTGGCAGTACGCCGACGCGTACGCCACCCTCGACGACACCTGGGTCGACCTGGCCTTCACCGCCTCCTACGTGCTGTGGGGGACGGCCGCGCTGCACCCGTCGATGCGCCGCCTCTCCGACCCCTCACCGACCAGCCGCCACGAGTTCAGCACCCTGCGCCTGGTCGTCCTGACCGCGGCGAGCCTGCTCTCGCCCGGCACCCTCGCGCTGCAGCTGGCGCTGGGGCTGCCCCCGGAGGGCTGGGCGGTCGTCCTCAGCTCCGCGGTCCTGTTCGTGCTCGTGGTGGCGCGCATGGCCGCGCTGCTGGGCCGGTTGCGCGAGCAGACCGCCCTGCTGGGCGACCTGGCCCGCACCGACCCGCTGACGGGCCTGCTGAACCGCCGCAGCGCCGACGCCGAGCTGGAGCGGCTGCGCACCCGCGCCCGGCACGAGGGCAGCGCGCTGGTCGTGGCCCTGCTGGACCTGGACCACTTCAAGACCTTCAACGACACCCTCGGCCACCCCGCCGGGGACCGCCTGCTCGTCGGGGCCGCCTCGGCGTGGACCGCGGCGCTGCGCGGGTCGGGGGTCCAGCTGGCCCGCTGGGGCGGGGAGGAGTTCCTGCTCGTCAGCTGCGGGCTGGGCGCCGACCGCGTCGAGCAGCTGCTGACCGGGCTGCGGGCCGTCGTGCCCGAGGGGCAGACCTTCTCGGCCGGCCTGGCCCGCTGGGACGGGCAGGAGGACGCCGTGCACCTCGTGGCCCGCGCCGACCGGGCCCTGTACGCGGCCAAGCACGCCGGGCGGGACTGCACCCGCACGGCCCCCACCGCGCAGCCCACCGCGCAGCCCACCGCGACGGAGCCCGCGCACCCCGCGGGGTGAGACGTGTGCGAAGCTGCACGCACCAGCGACGACGACGTCCGCAGGAGCACCGCATGCGCAGCTTCGCCCAGATGCTCACCGAGCACGCCCGCACCCGCCCCGCCGAGGTCGCGGTCCGCCTCGACGAGCACGCGCTCACCTGGCCCGACCTCGACGACGCCACCGCCCGCGTCGCGGCCCTGCTGCGCGCCCACGGCGTGCGCCCGGGCGACCGCGTCGCGCTGGTCCTGCCCAACGTCCCGCAGTTCCCCGTCCTCTACCACGGGGTCCTGCGCGCCGGGGCCGTCGTCGTCCCGATGAACCCGCTGCTGCGCGGGCGCGAGGTCAACCACCACTTCGCCGACTCCGGCGCGGTCCTGGCCCTCGTCTGGCACGCCGTCGCCGACGCCTCCCGCGCCGGGGCCGTCGGGACCGGCACCCGGGTCGTGGTCGTCGACCCCGCCGCCGACCTGCTCGCCGGCGTCGACCCCGAGCCCGCCGCGCACGAACCCGACCCCGGCGACACCGCGGTCATCCTCTACACCTCCGGCACCACCGGCTCGCCCAAGGGCGCCGAGCTGACCCACCGCAACCTCGTCAGCAACGCCGTCACCTCCCAGGAACGCCTCCTGCAGCTCGGCGGGGACGACGTCGTCCTCGGTGCGCTGCCCCTGTTCCACGCCTTCGGGCAGACCTGCGCCATGAACACCGCCCTCGTCGCCGGCCGCACCCTCACCCTGCTGCCCCGCTTCAGCGCCGCCGCGGCGCTCGCGGTGGTCGAGCGCGACCGCGTCACCCACTTCGCGGGCGTCCCCACGATGTACGTCGCGATGCTCAACGAGCCCCGGGCGCAGGAGTTCGACCTGTCGTCGTGGCGCTCGTGCGTCTCCGGCGGCGCGTCGCTGCCGGTGGAGGTGCTGCGCGGGTTCGAGGCCCGCTTCGGGGTGGAGATCCTGGAGGGCTACGGGCTGAGCGAGACCTCCCCGGTCGCCTCCTTCAACCACCCCGGCGCGGTCCGCAAGCCCGGGACCATCGGGGTCCCCGTCCGCGGCTGCGAGATGGACCTGCGCGGCGCCGACGGGAACCCCGTCACCGAGGGGGTGGGGGAGATCGTGGTCCGCGGCGAGAACGTCATGAAGGGCTACTGGCGCAACGAGGCCGCCACGGCCGCCACCTTCACCGACGACGGCTGGTTCCGCACCGGCGACCTCGCCACCCGCGACGGCGACGGGTACTACACGATCGTCGACCGGGCCAAGGACATGATCGACCGCGGCGGGTACAACGTGTACCCGCGCGAGGTCGAGGAGGTCCTCTACGAGCACCCCGCGGTGGAGCAGGCCGCCGTCGTGGGGTTCCCCGACCCGCTGGTGGGGGAGGAGGTCGGGGCCGCGGTCGTCCTCAAGGAGGGCGCCACCGCCACCCCCGAGGAGCTCCAGCAGCACGTCAGGGACGCGCTCGCCGCCTACAAGTACCCGCGGCGGGTCTGGATCGTCACCGAACTGCCCAAGGGGCCCACCGGGAAGATCCTGAAGCGCGAGATCCACCCCCCGAGCGAGAGGACGCCGCAGTCATGACCAGCCCCACCGGAGTCGACTACTTCGACCTGGCCGCCGACCTCACCGACGCCGAGCGGGAGGTCTGGGCGAGCGTGCGGGCGTTCGTGGACGAGGAGGTGGTCCCGGTCGCCGGCGGGTTCTGGGAACGCGCCGAGATGCCGATGGACCTGCTGAAGCGGTACGGGCAGCTCGACCTCGTCGGGGACGGGCTGGAGGGGCCGGGCATCCGGCCGCTGAGCCACACCGCCGCCGGGCTGGTGACGATGGAGCTGTCCCGCGGCGACGGCAGCTTCGCCACGATGCTCGGGGTCCAGGCCGGGCTCGCGATGCGCTCCATCGCCTTCCTGGGCTCGGAGGAGCAGAAGGAGCGCTGGCTGCCGCCGATGGCGCGGCTGGAGGTGCTCGGCGCGTTCGGCCTCACCGAACCCGACCACGGCTCCGACGCCGTCGCGCTGGCCACCACGGCGCGCCGCGAGGGCGGGGAGTACGTCCTCGACGGGGCCAAGCGCTGGATCGGCTTCGGGACGGTCTGCGACGTGTGCGTCGTGTGGGCCCGCGGGGAGGACGGCCAGGTCCAGGGCTTCCTCGTCGAGCGCGGGACGCCCGGCTTCGAGGCCACCGCCATCGAGGGCAAGGCGTCGCTGCGCGCCATCCACAACGCCGACATCACCCTCACCGGCGTGCGGGTCCCCGCGGCGAACAAGCTGCCGGGCGCGAACAGCTTCCGCGACACCGGCCGCGTCCTGTCCGCCACCCGCGCCGGGATCGCGTGGGGCGCGCTGGGGCACGCCACCGCCGCCTACGAGACGGCGCTGGCGTACTCGCTGGAGCGCCGGCAGTTCGGCCAGCCCCTGGCGAGCTTCCAGCTCGTCCAGGACAAGCTCGTGCGGATGCTCGCCGAGGTCACCGCCATGCAGCTGTTCTGCGTGCGGGTCGGCAAGCTCGCCGACGCGGGACGGCTCACCGACACCCAGGCGTCGCTGGCGAAGGTCAACGCCACCCGCAAGGCCCGCGAGGTCACCGCGATGGCCCGCGACCTGCTCGGCGGCAACGGGATCCTGCTGGAGCACCGCGTCGCCCGGCACATGGCCGACGTCGAGGCCCTGCACACCTACGAGGGCACCGAGTCCATCCAGACCCTCATCGTGGGCCGCCACCTCACCGGGATCTCCTCCTTCACCTGACCCGCGGCGACCCTCGGGCCGGGGTCAGACCTCGAAGCGGCCGACGAGGACCCGCACGTGTTCGGCCGCGCCACCTCCCCGATCGTCCCGGCGATCGTGCGGGTCGCCTCCGCGGCCTGCTGCTCGCCGAAGGAGCTGCTGCGGGCGGTGACCACCGCGACGAGGACCGTCAGGGTGGTCACGACCACGGCCAGCGTGCACGCGACGAGGCGGGTCCTGATGCTGCGCACGGCACGGCTCCGGTGGCCGAGGGGGTTCCCTGCTCCTCGGCCACCGGAGCGCCCGCCTCGAGCGGAGCCGGCCCCCCGCTCAGCCCGCGGGGTGGAACCGGCGCCCGGTGACGCGCTCGCTGGCCCCGACGCGGTCCAGGTAGGGGGTGATGCCGCCGGTGAACAGCGGGTGCCCGGTCCCCAGGACGAGGCACACGTCGACGTCCTCGGGCCCGGCGACGACGCCCTCGTCGAGGACGTGCCGCACCTCGTCGGCCAGCGCGTCCTGGACCCGGTGCAGCACCTGCTCGGCGGTCAGCGGCTGCGTCCCGACCTCGAACAGGCCCTCGTCCGCCCCGGTCGCGGCGAGCGGCCCCTTGGGGGTGACCAGCGCCGGCCCGCCCGCCTCGACCCAGCGGCGCAGGTTGCCCGAGACGCGGTAGCGGTCGGGGAAGGCGTCGGCGAGGGTCTCGTGGACGTGCAGCATGACGGCCGGGCCGACGAAGTGCGCCAGCCGGAACGGCGACATCGGCAGCCCGAGGGGGTCCAGGCTGCGTTCGACCTCCAGCAGCGGGGTGCCGGCGTCCAGGGCGCGGACGACCTCGTCGAACATCCGGGTGGAGATGCGGTTGACGACGAACGCGGGCGCGTCGCGCACGAGCACGCACGTCTTCTTCAGCCGCTTGCCCACGGCGAACGCGGTGGCGAGGGCGGCGTCGTCGGTCGCGTCGGTCCGCACGACCTCCACCAGCGGCAGCACCGCGACGGGGTTGAAGAAGTGGAACCCGACGAACCGCTCGGGGTGCTCCAGGACCGAGGCCATCGCGGTCACCGACAGGGAGCTGGTGTTGGTGGCGATGACGGCGTCGGGGCGCAGCAGCGGCTCGAGCTCGCGCAGCACGTCCTGCTTGACGGCCAGCTCCTCGAAGACGGCCTCGATGACGAAGTCGCAGCCGGACAGGGCCGAGGTGTCCACCGACCCGGACACCGAGGCGGTGAGGCGGTTGGCGGTGTCGGGCGTGATCCGCCCCTTGCGCAGCAGGTCCTGCACGCCGTCGCGGACGAACGCGACGCCCTTGTCGACCCGTTCGGTGGAGACGTCGGTGAGGACGACGGGCACCTGGAGGCGGTGCAGGAACAGCAGCGCGAGCTGGGAGGCCATCAGCCCGGCGCCGACGACGCCGACGCTGGTGACCCCCCGGGCCAGGCCGGGGTCGGGGGCGCCGACGGGCCGCTTGGCGTAGCGCTGGACGAGGTCGAAAGCGTAGAGCCCGGCGCGCAGCTCCCCGGAGACGATGAGGTCGCCGAGGGCGGCCTCCTCGGCGGCGAAGTGCGTGGCCCGGTCGTTCGCGCGGGCGGCGGCGAGCAGGTCCAGCGTCCGGTAGGGCGCGGGGGCGGCGCCGTGGACGCGGGCGTCGGCGACGGCCCGGCCGCGCGCGACCGCCGCGTCCCAGGTCGCCTCGTCGGCGGGCCCGGGGCGCTCGACGTCCACCTGCCCGGTGAGCACGGCGGCGGTCCAGCGCAGCGACTGCACGAGGAAGTCGGCCGCCTCGAACACCGCGTCGGCGATCCCGGCCTCGAACGCCTGCGGGCCGGTGAGGGTCTTGCCCCCGGCCAGCGCGTTCTCGATCGCGACCCGCACGGCGACGTCGGGCCCGGCCAGGTGGGGGAGCAGGTACGTCCCGCCCCAGCCGGGGACCAGGCCCAGGTGCGCCTCGGGCAGGCCCAGGCCGCGGGCCTGGTCGGACACCGTGCGGTGGGTGCAGTGCAGGGCCGTCTCCAGGCCGCCGCCGAGGGCGAGGCCGTTGACGTAGGCGAAGGTGGGCACGGGCAGCTCCGCGAACCGGCCCAGGACGCGGTGCCCGAGCTCGGCGGTGGCGACGGCGTCCTCGCGGGTGCCGACCCCGGCGACGGACTTCAGGTCGGCCCCGGCGCAGAACACCCCGCCGACGCCGGTGACGGCGACGGCGAGGAGGCCCTCGTCGCGCACGAGGCGCTCGGCCTCCTCGATCGCGCGGCCCAGCTCGGGCAGGGTGTCCGGGCCCAGGACGAAGGGGCGGCGCGGGTCGCCGGGGTCGAGGGTCAGCAGGGCCACCCGGCCGGCGCTGCCGCCGGTCCCGGGGGCGGCGGGCAGGTCGAGGGTGCGCACGTGGACGGGCATCAGTTGGCCCCTTCCCAGGCCGGGTTCTCCCACAGGACCGAGCCGCCCTGGCCCAGCCCGACGCACATGGCGGTCAGGCCGTAGCGGACCTCGGGGTGCTCGGAGAACTGCCGGGCCAGCTGGGTCATCAGCCGGACCCCGGAGGCGGCCAGCGGGTGCCCGATGGCGATGGCGCCGCCGTAGGGGTTGACCCGCTCGTCGTCGTCGGCGATGCCGAAGTGGTCCAGGAAGCTGAGCACCTGCACGGCGAACGCCTCGTTGAGCTCGAACAGCCCGATGTCGTCGACGCTCAGCCCGGCCCGGGCCAGCACCTTCTCCGTCGAGGGGATCGGGCCGAGGCCCATCACCTCCGGTTCGACGCCGGCGAAGGCGAACCCCAGCAGCCGCATCCGGGCGGTCAGGCCGAGCTCGCCGGCGGTCTCCTCGGCGGCCACGACGCACGCGGTGGCGCCGTCGGTCAGCGGAGAGGCGTTGCCGGCGGTGACCCGGCCGTGCGGGCGGAACGGGGTCCGCAGGTCCGCCAGCGCCTCCACGGTGGTGCCGGGCCGGGCGAGCTCGTCGGCGGTGGCCAGGCCCCAGCCGCCCTCGGCGTCGGCGGTGGCGACGGGCACGAGGTCGGCACCGACCTGGCCGTTCGCGACGGCCTTCGCGAACTTGGCCTGGGAGTTGGCGGCGTACTCGTCGGCGCGCCGCTTGGTCAGCTGCGGGAAGCGGTCGTGCAGCGCCTCGGCGGTCTTGCCCATGTCGAGGGCGTCGGGGGAGACGATGCGCTCGGTGAGGAAGCGGGGGTTGGGGTCCATCCCCTGCCCGAGGGGGTGGTGGCCCATGTGCTCGACGCCGCCGGCGAGCGCCACGTCGAGGGCGCCGACGGCGATGGAGGCCGCGGTCGTCGTCACGGCCGTCATCGCCCCGGCGCACCAGCGGTCGATGGCGTACCCGGGGGTGGTCACGGGCAGCCCGGCCAGCAGGGCGGTGCTGCGGCCCAGGACCAGGCCCTGGTCCCCGCTCTGGGTGGCCGCGGCGATCGCGACCTCCTCGACGCGCTCGGGGGGCAGGGCGGGGTTGCGCCGCAGCAGTTCCCGCAGGCACGCCACGACGAGGTCGTCGGCGCGGGTCCGGGCGTGCAGGCCGTCGGGGCGGGCCTTGCCGAACGGCGTGCGGACGCCGTCGGCGAAGACGACGCTCCGGCCGGGCTGCGGGTGGGCGGGGGTGGGGACCACTGGACCTCCTCGTCGCGGGTGCTTCCGCGCCCACCGTACGCGCTGGGGGAGGTAAGCGGTACCGGGAGTCCCGGTTACCCGGCGGCCTCGGTCACCAGCCGGGCCAGCAGGTCCGCGTTCGGCTCCACCGTCAGGACGGAGTCGAAGTACAGCTGGTTCGACTCCTCCTCGGTCAGCTCGACGACCCGCCCGGCGCGCACCACGTCCAGCCGGGCGAACCCCTCGCGGGCGCGCAGGGCGTCCGTCGCGGCGCGGCCGGCGCCGAAGTCCAGCAGCACCAGCAGGTCGCCCTCCAGCTGCGTCAGCTGCTCGGCGGACAGCACCTCGACCGCCTCGTCGGGGGTGGCCTGGGCCGGCAGCGGCGGCAGGCCCAGGGCCGCGGCCGCCTTCCCGGCCGGGGAGGCGTCGTTCAGGACGTAGAGGCTGCCGTCGTCGAAGGCCGCCACGGTCCGCACCGCGACCGCCCGGGCGGCGGCGGGCAGCGCCGCGGCCGTCGCGGCGACGGCGGCCTCCGCACCGGCGATCCGGTCCGCGGCCTGCTGCTCGCGGCCCACGGCGCGGGCCACCTGCTCCAGGTTCGTCCGCCAGTCGATGAAGCTGGTCACGACGGTCGGCGCGACCGCGGTGTACGTCGGCAGGTTCTGGTCGGTGGCGTACCCGCGCTGCACGAGCACCAGGTCGGGGGACCAGGTGGCGAGCTGCTCGAAGTTCGTCTCCTCCGCCAGCGGGTAGCTGGGGACGCCGCGGGCCAGCTCGCGGACCCACGACCGCAGCGGGTCGTTGCGCTGGCCGAACCCCACCGGCCGCACCCCCAGGGCCAGCAGCGAGCACAGCTCCGCGCCGTCGGTGGCGCACACCACGCGCTGCGGGGCGCTCGCCAGCTCGGTGCGGCCCAGGTCGTGCTCGACGGTGCGGGGGAACCCGCCGGTGCCGGCGGCGGTGGCGGGGGAGCCCTCCCCGGCGGCGGTGCCCGGGGAGCAGGCGGTCAGGGCGGCCAGGGCGGCCAGCGGGGTGGTGGACAGGACGGCGCGGCGCGTGGGCACGTCGGCTCCGGGGTTCGCAGGGGGCCGGCGACCGCCGGGCGGACCGCAAGTCAGCGAGCCTCGCCTCATGTTCAACGAGACCGGGTGCCGGTGGCCCGACGCAGCGCGGGGGGGGGGGGGGGGGGGGGGGGGGGGGGGGGGGGGGGGGGGGGGGGGGGGGGGGGGGGGGGGGGGGGGGGGGGGGGGGGGGGGGGGGGTTGTCGAAC
>NZ_JBJLSJ010000054.1:0-22562 GCF_050871975.1 Kineococcus rugosus
CTACGACGCCGTCGCCGACGGCTCCCTCGAGGTCCTGGCCGACGACACGACGCGGTACCTGAAGTCGCGGCTGAGCACGCCGGCCGAGGAGTTCTACCCCTGGCTCGACGAGCAGCTGGCCTCCTTCATGCCCTGAGTGCCGGCTCGCGGAACGGGTGGCCCAGGGACAGCAGACCGGACCACTCGTCTCCGCACAGTTCGCGCCCATGCGTCGGTGGGGATCCGTCACCGAGCTCGAGTCACCGAGCTCGAAGTCACCGCCCAGCGCGAGGTGCGCACTCTCACGGTCATCCCGCGTTGTGTGCGCTGCCGCCGGCAGTACGGGAGCTTGAGCCGCTTCTCAGGGCACTGTGATCAGGAGCGAGCTCACCGGAGAATCGGGTCAACTTCCCGCCTGCCTCGATCGCCAGTCCGACCGTCAGCGTTGGTGGGTGTCAGTCGCTGGGGATTCCAGGTGTGCAAATGTGGGTCTTCGGATCTGCGAGTGGGGAGGCTGACCTCACCCGACTGGAACTGGAATACCGTCATGACGTCTCCTCTTCGTCCACCCGGCGCCAGCCAAGGGTCGCTCGGCGATGCCGCGTCGGCCCTCGCGGACGAGGGATCAAGTTGACCCGTCAGACCAGGTTGACAACCGCGGCGTGTCAGACGAAGCTGACATCGTGGACATGCGGAGCGTGGAAGCTGAAGCGGCGGCGGTGGACCCCCGCGACGGCCTGCGGACCGTGCTGGCGCTGCGCCGGCTGACCGCCCGCCTCGAAACCCTCCACGTCGCCCGCGCCCGAGAGCAGGGCATGTCGTGGGCCGAGATCGCCTCTGAACTCGAGGTCACCCGGCAGACCGTCCACAAGAAGCACGGCCGCACCGCCGGACCACCCAGATGGGATACCGATGTTGATCTATGACCAGTCCTTCGGCGCCGCGATGGCCGCCAGTCAGCGCGAGGCGACCCGGCTGCGCGCCGGGGAGTACGGGTCCGAGCACGTCCTGCTGGGTCTGCTGTCGCTGGACGATCCCATCGCGCGCGACGCCGCCGCGGCTCAGCCGTCGTTCACCCTGACCACCCTCCGTACTGCGGTAGAAACCGATCTCGACGACCTTCCCCACCTGGAACGCATCGGCATCTCCGCCGCCGACGTCCCGTCCGCCCCTGCTGCAGCTGGGACGCTGACTCCCGCCAACCGCCATACCGCGGAGTGGCAGAGCGCGCTGAACTCAGCGTCGGTCAAGCTGAACCAGCTGCAGAAGTCCGGCCTGCTCCCGCGGGAACGGAGGATGAGCGCAACCGTTCTCTGGCTGGCGATCCTCGAACCGGCAGCCCGGTCCGCGAAACTGCTGCACGCCGCAGGGATTGACCCTGACGACATCCGAGCCGCCGTCCTGCAGCACCTCACTCCCGTCGGCGCGGTGCCGCCCCGGTGGCCTGCGCACGCCCGTCCCGGCCTGGCCACGCGTCTGATGCAGCGCGCGTTCACCCGACTGAACGTCCGTACATGACCCTGCTGCTGGAGTTCGTCGTCTGGTTGGCGGTCGAAGTTGTGCAGGTCGTTACCGGCCGCGGGCCCCGCAGCAAGGCCCCCAGCGCAGACGACGACCAACCGCGGGGAAAGCAACGTGTGACCGGCGCTGAGGAGACGTCAGAGGTCAGCACCAACTGACCGCAAACAAGCACTCTGCGGCGGTCCGAGGTGCACCCACCAGCGAACGACATCGATTTCGGCCACCACCTTTCCTCTGCTCCCCGACCTCAGTGCGCGCCGCATGCCCTGGCCGATGACCTCCTCGGCCTGGAGGACATGCACCTGGTCGCCCTCGAACGTGTCGAAGCCGACGCGGAATGCACCCGCGGACTCCTGCGTCTGACCGTTGAAACGAGAGCGCCCACGGTGGTTGCCTGCCGCCAGTGCGGGGTTCTCGCTGCCGACCACGGCCGCGGGGAGCACCGTCTCGCCGATGCACCCTGCTTCGGTACCCCGGTGCAGCTCATCTGGCGCAAGCGGCGCTGGCGCTGCCGCGAGCCGCGCTGCCCGACCGGCGTCTGGTCCGAGGAACATCGCGCCTTGCCGGCGCGGGCGAAGCTCACCACCCGGGCCGTGGGGTGGGCGATCCAGACCCTGCGCTGGGACGACTCCACCGTCTCCGCTCTGGCCCGCCAGCTCGGGGTGGACTGGCACACCCTGATGAATGCCATCCGCGCTCACGCCGCCGACGCCCTGGACACCGCACCGGCGCGCTCAGCGCGGCTGGCCGGGGTCGACACCCTCGGCGTCGATGAGCACATCTGGCGTCCCTCGGCTCACTACCGCGACAGAGCCGTCACCTCCATCGTCGACCTCACCCGCGACGAACACGGCCAAGTCCACGCCCGCCTCCTCGACGTCACCATCGGCCGTTCAGGACCCGTCTACGCCACCTGGATCCGTCAGCAGACCCGCGAGTTCGTCGACGGCATTACCCACGCCGCCCTCGACCCGTTCCGCGGCTACGCCAACGCCATTCGCAGTGAGCTCCCCGACGACACCGTCACCGTCCTGGACGCCTTCCACGTCGTCAAGCTCGCCTCCACTGCGATGGATGAAGTCCGCCGCCGCGTCCAGCAGGACACCCTGGGGCGGCGCGGACACCGCAACGACCCGCTCTACCGCATCCGTCGGCTGCTGACCACGGCCCGGGAGAACCTCACTGACCGCGGCCGCGCCCGTCTGGAAGCGGCGTTGCAGGCCGGTGACCCCGGTCTGGAGGTCACCGTGGCCTGGCACGCCTACCAGGACCTGCGCTCGATGTTCCACGCCCCGACCCCGGCCGCAGGCCGGGCCATCGCCGAACGGGTGCTCGACAGCTTCCACCACTGCCCGATCCCGGAGATCGCCCGGCTGGGACGCACGCTGCGGTCCTGGCGGACCGAGGTGCTGGCCTACTTCGACGACGACCCGGCCTGGTACGGCATCAGCAACGGCGGCACCGAGGCCATCAACCTCATCATCGAAAAGACCCGCCGCTTGGCGCACGGGTTCCGCAACTTCACGAACTACCGCATTCGCATCCTGCTTGCCGCCGACGGCACCCGTCCCTGGCGACGACGCCGACGTGGGTCAGGGTGAGCTACCCACCCAAAGATCCGAAGAGCCGGATTCAGGCCCGATGAGCTGGTGCTATCGGCTGGCGCCACCGTCCGCCTCTCGTGGATCATGCCTCGTCGTCAGTTGTGCATGGGTGGGGAGCTGGCCGAGGAGGACACGGTGGCCACCGCAGCCACAGCTCTCGTAGGTGATAGGTCCTTCACTGCTCCAGTGGCTCGATGCGTGTCGCCAGGCGTGTTCGTGCTCCTCAGGGTGATCCATAAAGGTGATAGTGCTGTAATGGGCTCATGCACCTCAACCCTTACGGCGAAGATGCCGTCCGCCTGGCAGCATCCTTGGTCAATGACCGGCCAGCTACTTCCTCAGAGCTCCTGGCCCGCTGTCAGGAGGCGGGCTTGGTGGTCCCTGAGATCGCCAGTGACGAGGACTTGCCTCAACTCATCGCGCTCCTCGACCGTTGGTGCGACGTTATCGACGCCGGCGACCACCACCAGCGTGCGCAGCTTCTCAACCGGCTCCTCGCCGACAGTTCCGCTTACCCCCGCCTGACCGACCACGCCGGCGGTTGGCACCTGCATTACCGCGACGACGACGTCCCGCTGCACCATGTCCTGCGCGCCCTCATCGTCGTGGGGACCGCGTTGCACCTCACCGTCAGAGGCATGGACCGGCTGGGACGGTGTGCGGGCGTGGACTGCGATCGAGTCTACGCCGACACCTCACGCAACGGCCGGCAGCGTTACTGCTCACCCCCCTGCGCCAACCGCAACGCGGTACGACGCCACCGAGCACGCCTGGGCGCCGCCACCTGTTGAGGCGCACAGTCGAGAGTCGTGGTCAAGTGGTCCGAGCATCCGGGGCAAGCTCATCTGAACCAGCATCCGACGCGTCGACGCACACTCACGACGGGATCATGAGCTGAGGTACGAGGTCAGCCGAGTCCGTAAGGCGGTTCCTGTCCAATGGGCGATCGCCCAGAGCTTTCCTGGCTTGCTGCCTGCAGCTGCATCTCAGAACGTCGGCGGCAGCATGGCATGCGAATCGGCACCGGCCGCTTGGAGGAGGGCGGCACCGGGCGGGAAGCGCGGTCAGCCACAGGCGAGACACCCGGGTGATCACCTCACCCCTCACCCCTCACCTCCAGAAGAAGCCCGTGAACGAGGCAGAGATGGTCGACGCCTTCGAAACCCGCCTGGGCGGACGCAAGGAAGTTACCACCGCCGTCGAAGCGGTCATCGAACTCATCTAGTTCATCGTGGCCAAGGGCGACAACATCATCATCAGCGGATCGGGACCTTCGAGAAGCAGGCCCGCAACGCCCGCACCGGCGAAGCGGTCAGATTCAAACAACCGTCCGCGTCGCGCTCTTGACGCGGTACCGCGTTCAAGGGCGTCGTCTGCAACACAAAGGCCCCGCGCGCGTTCGGGCGGAGCTGAAGGCATAGAACACTGGCACCGCGAGCCCGCTGGGACCCCGGTCAAGACGGTCGCCACAACCACAACCACATAGGGAACGCGACCACAAAGAGCACGACCACGACAGATCCCGGCTCAGATTCGGCACATTATTAATCGAGCGCCGACTACAGTTCTAGAGCTGATGCGCTCCAGGAGCTGAGAAGTCGTAGCGCATTGTAGCTGGGGGTGGCAGGGGCGGCGTACTGGACGATGAGTTGTTGACCGGCTGCGCCGGCTACTTCGAAGGCCTGGTAGGACAGCTCCAGAGTGCCAACCTGGGGATGGTGGAAGACCTTCGCCTCTCGGGTCTTGGCGCGAACTTTGTGAGCTTTCCAGCGGATCCGGAACTCACGGCTGCCGGCGGCCAACTCCTCGACCAGTTCCTCTAGACGAGGACGATCTTCGGGATAGCTTTCGGCGGCTCGTAGGTTGGCCACTGCGGCGTCGGCCGCGCGAGACCAGTCGTCGTAGAAGCGTTCGCTTTCAGGGTCGAGGAAGGTGGCGCGAGCGAGGTTGCCGGTCTCGGCGAATCCGACGTACAGCGCGGCGGCGAGCTGGTTGCGCGCTAGGACGTCCAGGGTGCGGGAGTACACCGACGCGGGTGTGGTGGGCCACTGCTCGGTCAGCAGGCGAAGGCCGGGGTCGACGTTGATGGTTGCACGCGTGGTCGGCCTGGCGGGAGTCGTGCCCGCGAGACGGTGCAGATGCTCGCGCTCGTCGGGCTCGAGCCTGAGCGCGCCGGCGACGGCGTCGACGACCTGGGCGGAGGGGTGGGACTCCCGGCCCTGCTCGAGGCGGGTGTAGTAGTCCGCGCTTAGCCCGGCGAGCACAGCGACCTCCTCGCGGCGCAGCCCAGGCACCCGGCGCAACCCGGTACTGGGCAGGTCGACGTCCGCCGGGTCCAACGTGCCCCGGCGTGCGGTGAGGAAACGTCCGAGCACCGGTCCGGGGGGCAGAGCACGCGCCTCTGTCATGGCTCAAGGGTAGCCACCTACGGCGACGGTGCCTGGGTGTGTCACACCCAGGCACACCAGCCCCGGGAAGCCGGCGGTCTGGAACACGCACCACCGGGGCGGCCACGATGCTCAGACAGCGCACCACGCTGCCCGAGCAACTCGGGACGACCGATATGAGGAGAACTTGTGGCCGATCGACTCAAGGACCGTGTCGCACTGATCACCGGAGCCGCCAGCGGGCTGGGAGCCGCCGAGGTCCGCCTGCTCGCCGCCGAGGGAGCTTATGTGGTGGGGGCCGACGTCGACACCGACCGCCTGGAAGAGGTCACTAGACCGCTGGCTGCCCAGGGCCTGCCGGTTAGCACACTGGCGCTGGACGTGACCTCGGCGTCGGCCTGGGACGAGGCCGTGCGCGCCGTCGAAGACCGCCACGGGCGCCTGGACGTACTGATCAACAACGCCGGGATCGTGTCCTGGGGCGGTGTCGAGGCGACCACCGAGCAGGAGTGGAACCGGGTCATCGCGGTGAATCAGACCGGCATGTGGCTAGGTATGCGGGCCGCCATGCCGCTGCTTCGGGCTAGCGGCCAGGGGTCGGTGGTAAACACATCCTCGGTGCTCGGCCTGGTGGGCAGCGGTGCCGCCGCGGCCTACCAAGCAACCAAGGGTGCGGTCCGGCTGCTCACCAAGACCGCGGCGGTCGAGTACGCCCAGCAGGGAGTACGCGTAAATTCCCTGCACCCTGGCGTTATCGCGACGCCGATGATCCAGGATCTACTCGAGGAGCAGGGCGACAACCAACCCGACATCCTGCGCACCCCGATGCGCCGGGCTGGAACGCCCGAGGAGGTCGCCTGGGGCGTGGTCTACCTCGCCAGCACCGAGTCCTCCTACGTGACCGGGACCGAGCTCGTCATCGACGGCGGCATGACCGCCCACTGATCTAACGCCACCGCCCGCAGACCGCGCCCTTCATCAGCAGGAGCTTGTCATGGACATCACACCCGCACCCTTAGCCGCCAGAACCGAGGCCACCCCGAACGCCACCTCGATCGCCGGAGAGGGGCCCCTCCGGGCGAAGAACTTGCAAGAAGAGCTTGTCGGGAAGGTGGCCTTGGTCACCGGCGCCGACGGTGGTGTCGGCAGAGCACTGGTCGACCTGCTCCTGGCCCGAGGTGCCCTGGTTGT
Source organism: Kineococcus rugosus (assembly GCF_050871975.1). NCBI lineage: Bacteria > Bacillati > Actinomycetota > Actinomycetes > Kineosporiales > Kineosporiaceae > Kineococcus > Kineococcus rugosus. The sequence goes on from NZ_JBJLSJ010000054.1 coordinate 6,683, forward strand.
GGCTCAGGACCTGCGGCCAGGGGTCGAGGAGCTCGCCCGGGCTTCCGGCGGCCGGGTGACAGCCGTCGTAGGAGACGTCGCTGACGTGGACACCGCCGACCGGTCGGTGCACGCGGCGCTCGAGCACTTCGGGCGCCTCGACATCCTGGTCAACAACGCCGGGCGCACCTTGAACAAACCCGTTACCGAGACCAGCGACGAGGATTGGGACGCAGTGATTCGGACCAACGCCCGCGGGGCGTTCGTCCAGTCCAGGGCGGCGTTCGCGCACATGGCCGACCACGGTGGAGGGGCCATCGTCTTTGTCACCTCCTACGCCGCGACCGTCGCGCTACCTTTGGGGTCGGCCTACTCGGCGTCGAAGGGCGCCGTCAGCCAGCTGATGAAAGTCCTAGCCCTCGAAGGCGGCCCGGTCGCGATCCGCTCTAACGCGGTCGCCGCCGGTGTCATCGACACTGGCTTCCTGAACAACATCCGACCCGACGGCCAAGACTACCTGCGCTCCTTCGGCTCGGCCATGCCGCTCGGGCGGATCGCGGACCCTTCTGAGATCGCTGAGGTCGTGCTCTACCTGGCCTCCGACCGCGCCAGCTACGTCACCGGAGCGGTCCTCGCCGCCGACGGCGGCTTCACGGCTCAGTGAGCCTTTCTCAGTAGCGCCGTTCGTAGTGCGTGAGAACAAGCGCTGCTGCGGCGACGTCGCCGATTCGTTGAGGGCACAGGCTGACGCGGAGCAGTGCTCGCCAGCGGACCTTGAGGACGGCGATGCCTCGTTCGACAGGAGCTCGGCAGCTGTTGATGTAGTAGTTCCATCCGCGGGTGGCATCGTCGAAGCCATGGTTGCCGGCCGGGCGCCGGACGGGTGCACGGACGCCAGCACCCGCCCCGGTGTACCCCTTGTCAGCCAGAACCGGCAATTGTGTGGCTGCAGCCGGGTACAGCAGCGGCAGCGCATGTCGCCTGGCCACCGTCAGGTCATGGGTTGAACCAGGCTCGACTGGCGATGTCCACAGCGGCGCACCGTCTGGAGCACAGACCACTTGAACGTTTCCACCATGGTGGTGATGCTTGCCCGAGTACCGCGCATCACTGGCACGACTGTGGTCGTGCACCCGGTCGGTGGCGATGAGCGTGCCATCCAGCAGGAGGTGCTCATGTCCAGCCCGTAGGACATTGGAGATGACATCGGCCAGTGACGGTGCCTGCGTCGCAAGGACAGCGATTACCTCATGCAGGTAGCGGTAGGCCGTGGCCACGCCGATCCCGGGGTCCTGTGCAAGGGAGGCGATACGGGTCCGGTCGCGAAACCAGCGCAGAGCCAGTACGGCCTGGGCGTAGCAGCCCAGAACGCGTCGTCGCCGATGTGTTCTGAGCTGGTGGCGATGTGCACGCAGCAGGCCGGCGACATCCTGGGCCAGACGGCGGAACGTCCAAGTGAGCGCGGTAGGTGATGCCGTCATCGATCGTGGCTCACCTCGCGATGACTTCGTCGCTGGGGGCCACCGGGTGCGCGCTACGCCGCTGTGGGCCCCCTGACGAGGCGAGCAAGGGCTTGGCAGCAGTGAGGATGGTGCTGACCGCCGCAGCGATGTCGAGCTCGGCGGTGCCGATGCTGAGGTGGTCGCGGTCCCACGGCTGGTAGTCGATCCGTGCGAGCTCCCCCCAGGTGGGCAGGGGCAGACCGGGGGATGTCACCTTTTCGGGTGTCCACTCGCGCCTGGTGCAGCGGGACGTCAAAACAGATGATCTGCACTTCCAAGAGCGCTGCCCCCGCTTGCTGTGCGACGTCTCGCCACATGTTCCGGGTGATGGCCAAAAGGTTGACGCAGCCGGCGATGACTGTGAGTCCTTGACGCAGATGGTCAGCGGCCAAGGCGCGGGCGGCGTAGTAACCGATGGGGCCCACGGGGTGGGTTTGCGCGCCGGCGTCGACGGCCGCCTGCTCGATGGTGTCCATTCGCGAGTGGACGGCGGGCGAGTGGACGGCAGGCGAGTGAACGGCAGGGGACCCCGACCACTTGAGGCGTCCACCCCGTCCAGACTGTTGAGCAGCACGAGCCAGCCGCTGTCGCCCAGACACACACCCTTGATGCGAGTCCCAGCGGCGGCGACCTCACGGTCATGTCAACCGATCTGAGAGTGTCACGCCGGGCACCTCGGCACAGCCTGGCTGGGCTGTTACCGAAGGTCCAGTGATGAAGTAGCCAAAGTGCGTGAGCGAGCGTCCGGACCATGCTGGCCGCCGCCCCTGGGTTGGCCCCGGTCGCCGGCGGCGGCGACTGGCGGCCGGGGCCCGTGCACCGCTACCATCACAGGCTCTGTCGCGGTTCCCCGGTTTGTCCGAAACACTCGACCCGACGCCGGGGACCGCGGTGCTCGATCAGCCCGGTGCCGTGTTCGCGCGCTGCTTGCGCGCCTCGGCGAGCGCGTGTCCTCGCGATTACGGGATGAGCCGGTGCCCCTGCCTGTCGGACGTCCGTGCCACCCGGCGAGGGAGCAGCGGGAGTCCTATGTGGCTCCCCCCGTGTCACTGCGCGACGGTCTTCACGGCCTCCGCCCAGCGTCGGTTGAGCTCGACGAAGTAGCTGCGCTTGTCACCGGGCGCCGCCCCCCGGGCAATGTCGATGAGTTCCTGACGCCAAGCAGGGTCGTTGATAAAATCCAGATCCGCCTCCTGCTGCACGGCCGACAGCGCACCGACCGTGTCGCCCGGTTCGGGGTTCAACTCGACGTACTTGATTCCGAGATCGTTGAACTTCTGCAGGTTGTGCGGCAGCGGGGCATCGCGGACGATGGACATCGATCCTTGGGACGCGGCGTACCCGGAGTCGTCGATGAAGAAGTCCACCCAGGCGCGCGCGGTCTTCTGGCAAGGGGAGTTCTTGTTGATGGCAAGGTTGTACTCACCCCGCAACTGGGACTGGTACTCCCCGGCCCCGTCAACCACCGGCAGCGGCCAGTAGCCGATGTCGGCCGGCGACGCGCCTACCTCCCGCGCCGCCGCCTGGATCAGGGGCATGGCGAACTGAGGCATCATCAGGGTGCCCACCTCGCCCGTGGCGAGCAGGGTCTGGCTGGAGTTCCAGTCCGTCGTCGCCGGGTCGTCCTCGGTCAGGCCGTCGGCGACGGCAGCGTAGAGGATCGAGTCGGCGATGTAGTGGTCGGAGCCCTCGGCCCACGGTTCCGGGTGGGCGATGAGCCGGTTCAGGGAGTCGGGGCCGTCGGCGAGACCGTTGAACTGCTCCCACATTTGCAGCGGCCAGCCGTCCTTGTAGTTCGTGTACAGCGGTGTCGACCCTGTGCGATCCGCGATGGCGTGCAGGTCGGTGAGGAACTCTTCGGGGGTTCTCGGGGGCGTCGTGACCCCCGCTTGCCGCCAGACTCGGAGGTTGACGAGGTAGCCGCCCGGGGACGCCGTCTGGGACAGACCATAGGCTTTGCCGCGGAAGGAGGACTGCTCCACGAAGTAGTACTTCGAACTAAGGTCCTCGGTGGCACCCAGCGGGGCGAAGAAGTTTGGGAACTGGTCGACCGGGACCGAGTGGGGAATGTTCAGAACGTCGCCGTAGTCCTCGGTGTTCATGCGCGTCCGCATCCCACCCTCGTAGTCCGGGGGCGCCTCGAACTTCACGGCGACACCGGGGTGGGCGCTCTCGAACTCCGCCGCGTAGTCGAGGAAGCTGCCGCGGGCCTCCGCGGTGCGATTGGTGATCACCGTCAACGTGGAGCAGTCACCGGTGTCCTGCCCCGCGACGGGCCCGCTACTCCCGCGGGTGCACCCACCCAGTGCAGCCAGCAGGAGCACACCGGCGGACAGGGCGGCGGTCGTGACGGACGTTCGAGTGGAGGTGTTCATGAGTCACCGTTCCGTGGTGTGAGTGGGGACTGCGGGGGCGGGTGGCGCGGCGTGAACCCAGGCGGTCGCCGCGTCGAAGAGCTGCTGCACCTGGTCGGGACGGTCGATCCCAAACAATTCGTCGGAGATCTGGTACCCCTTGCGCGACAGGTAGTACGCCAGGTTCCTGTAGGGGGCGCGGAAGGATTGACGGGTGCCCAGGTCGACGGAGGTTCGCAGTCCTGTCGCAGTGGCGCTCATCGTGTCGCGCTCGTAGATGCAGTCGAGTCGGTCGATCGCCCAGCCATCGGGGTACCGTAGAACGCGGTAGAGTATCTGCATGTCCGTGACGACGTGAACCTCCTCGCCGTCCAGCGTTCCGGTCATCTCCACCGCGGCGGGCATCTCCACTAGAGCGCGGTCGCCGTGCAGGGTCACCACCGGCGGTGCGCAGCGGTGGGTGGCTACATCGCCCTGCCCATTCATTCGTTCGGAGGCCGCGACGAACTCTTCGGCCGTGCCGTCTATCCAGCTGACCTTGACCCGTGCGCCGGGGTGAAACGCCTCGCCCATCTGGGCCCACCGTCCACGATCACGGCTCAGACGCTCGCGCAGTACTAGCTGCGAGATCTCGACGATGTCCAAGGCCCGGGTCACTACAGGGCCCCCTGCCCGAGCCGGGAGAACGCGGAGCGGATGGCTGGCGCGTACCGGTCCGGATTATTGTGGGAGGTGTGGTGCCCGGGGAACTCTACGAACGGCAGTCCGCATCGCTCGGCGACCAGGCGGGCGGTGCGCGCGTAGTAGGCGTCGCCGCTGTCGACCCCGGCAGCCAGGGCGATGGGCGTCGTGGATCCGGTGAGGCCGCCTAGGTCGGGGGTGTACTTGGAGATGGGCCGGTACTCGTGGGCGAGGAAGAACTCCCAGTCGTCCGCCGGCTCGTGGGAGTAGGTGCCGGGGTCCCGGCCGGGGTCCACCGGCTCCGTCCCCACGATGTCGCTGGTGAACCGTTGCATCGCGTACAGCGGCCCCTGCTCTAGGTACAGGGCGTAGATGCGGTCGATATAGGCGAACCACTCGCCGGAGTCCGGCAGGAGTCCCATCACCGGAGGTTCGTGCGCCACGAGGGCTCGCACGACCCGTGGATCGTCGAGGACAAGTTGCAGACCGATGTTGGCGCCCCCGCTGTTACCGAACACGAGTGCCTCCTCACCCAGGCTACGGATGATCGCTGCGGCGTCTCTTGCCTGCTGGCGCATATCGAGGTCACGGTGGCGGTCGCCACCGCTGCGGAAGTTCGCCCGGCGGTCGTACCGCACGACGGTGCAGGTCCCCGCTAGTTGGGCGGCGACGCCGGCGTACCTTGCGGCGTCCCCTCCGCCGCCGGTGATCAGCAGCAGCAGTGGACCGGTGCCCTCGACGTCGTGTACGAGGTCGGCGCCTTCTGAGTGGATGGTTCTGGTGGGCATGTAAGAACTCCTGGGAGTCGTAGGAGGGTCGAGCGGGTCGTCACTTCACGGCGCCGGCGGCCAGGCCCCGATAGATGACGCGTTGCAGCGCGAGGAAGGTCACCAGCGCGGGGATCGTCACGAGGATGACGCCAGCGGAGATGACCTCCCAGTCGGCGCTGTACTGGCTCTTGAACCGGAACAGCGAGGTGGAGATTACGGCCAACCGGGGTGACGGCATGTAGAGGAACGGCACGTAGAACTCGTTGTAGACGGCCACCGCCTTGATGATGACCACGGTGGCGATGGCGGGCCGTAGCAGTGGGAGGATGACAAGCCAGTAGATCCGGAAGTGCCCGGCCCCGTCGAGACGCGCCGCTTCATCGATGGACCGCGGGATGGCGGCGAGGAACTGCAGGAAGACGTAGATCGCGACGATGTCGGTACCGACGAACAGGACGACCGCCGCGCCGCGGGTGTTGAACAGGCCCAGCGAGTTGACGATTTGGAAGACAGAGACCTGCGTGGTCACCGACGGGATCAGCGAGGCGACGAGGAACAATGCCAGGACCGCCTTTTTGAAGCGGAAGTCGAACCGGTCAATCGCGTAGGCGGCTGCGGTACCCAGCAGGATCGTCCCGGCGATAGAGACGAGCAGGACGAGCGCAGTGTTCGCGGTCCCGCGAAGCATGTCTCCCTCGGAGAAGGCCCGTTGGAAGTTGGCGAAGTTTAGCCAGTCGCGCGGAGGGGTGAAGGCGGACGTGGACGAGTACTCGGGCCCGGTCTTGAAGGCGGCGAAGACCATCGTCACCAGCGGCAGAAGCAGCGCCACGCACACCGCGACGAGGGACGAGTACTTCACGGCGGCCGTGAATCTGCTCACGTCAGCTCCGCCTCGTCCCTGACGCCGCGCCGGACGAGCACGGTGATGAGAAGGACGATCGCCAGGAGGACCACGGCCAAAGCCGAGGCCAGGCCGACCTTGGTGTCGACGAAGGCCATGCGGTAGGTCTGGATGACGAACGTCGCCGTGCCGTTCGCACCGCCCAGCATGACAAAGGGGATCTCAAAGACCGCCAAGCTCGAGGAGATGCAGAGGATCATCACCAGGCCGGTGATGCGCTGGACGCTGGGGGCGATGATGTGTCGGAACCGGTGCCAGGCGTTGGCTCCGTCGAGCTGGGCGGCTTCGAAGACGTCGTTGCCGATCGACTGGATCGCCCCGATGTAGAGGATCGTCCCCAGGCCGACGTACCTCCAGACCTGGATGCTCGCCAGGGACCAGTTGGCCACGACGGGATCACCGAGCCATTTGACGTCTAGGCTGCGCAGACCCAGAAACTGCAGCGTCAGGTCCAGCGTCCCTCCGGGCTGGAAGAAGAAGAGGAACACGAAGGCCACCGCCACGCCGTTGACGAGGTAAGGAAAGAAGATGATGCCCTTGAAGACGTTGCGCAGGCGCAGCGTGAAGCTGAGCAGGGTGGCCAGGTACATCGACAGGGCGACCTGCACGGCCGCCGCGACGAGGTAGCACAGGCTCACGCCGAAGACGGCGAAGATCTCGGGCCGGGTGAAGATGCGCACGTAGTTCGCCAACCCGACGAAACTGGGGTCGGGGTCCAGGCCGTCCCACGAGGTGAGGCTGTAGTAGAGCATGTCGGCCAGGGGGAGGTAGGTAAAGAGCAGCAGGAAGATCAGGGGTGGCAGGAGGTAGAGCCAAGGGACCCACCTAAGTCGCCGATCGGGAGGTTGCATCCAGGACTCCTTCGTCAGGAACTTACTTTTTTCGACAAAAAAAGTAAGATGTGTGGAACCATAGCAGCGCACCATCCGCTGTCAAGGCTTGAGGAGTGATCAGTGCACGAGACGGTCGACGGCGAGCGGGTGACCCCCATGCGCGCCCGGCTGTTGGATCTGGTCCGCGCCTCGGGCCCCATCAGCCGCGTCGAGATGGCCCGCGTGGCCGATCTCGCGCCCGCCTCGGTGACCAAGGTGGTCCGCGCCCTCATCGAGGAGGGACTCATCCAAGAGACCGGGCAGGCCGAGTCGACGGGCGGCAAGCGGCGGACCTTGCTGGAGATCGCTCCCGAGGCCCGCTACGCGGTCGGGATCCACCTCTCCGCGGGGGTCACGACGTACGCCCTGACGGACATGGCCGGCGGGATGATCGGTCGTCGGCGCACCCTCGTCGCAGGGAGCTCCACCCCGCAGGAAGCGGTCTCTCGGATGGCGCAGGAGGTTATCTCTTTCATCGACGACTTGGCCGTCCCACGCGAGCGCACCATCGGAATCGGGGTCGCCGGATCTGGCCCCGTAGACCTGCGGCGCGGACTCCTGCGCGGCAGCGGACTTGCGGATGCCGCCCGGTTCCCGCTCCGGGACGCCCTGGCCGAACGCACGGGGATGACCGTCCTGCTGGGCGACGAGGCCGGCGTGGCCGCCACCGGGGAGTTCTGGGGTTCGGGGGCGGAGCAGCCCGACGCCTTCGCCTGCCTCTACATGGGGCGCCACCTCAGCGCCGGCGTCGTGTCTGGGGGGATGCCGGTCCGGGGTGCAACGTCGAACGCCGGTCAGATCGGGCACGTGTCGGTGGACCCGAACGGTGCGGAGTGCTACTGCGGCAACCGCGGTTGCCTGGAGCTGTACGCCGCACCGGCCGCCGTCCTGCCGGTGCGGGCACCAGGGCCAGAACCAGACGACTTCTCCGACCTGCAGCGGTTCGACGCGGTGGCGCGCGCCGCCGTCCGCGGTGACGCCGTGGCCTCCGCCGCCTTGCGGTCCTCCCTCGGGTGGGTGGCCTCGGCCGCGGTCGCCCTGGTGAACCTGACCGACGTTGAACTGATCGTCCTAGCCGGTCCGGCGTTCGCCATCGCCGGCGCCCTCTACGTCCAAGAAATTCGGGAGGCCGTGCAGCGGCGCGCGTACGCCCGCGCGGTGCACCCGGTCCAGGTGCGGCTGGCAACCAATCCCCGCGACGCCGCCGCGCTCGGCGCCTCCGCGCTCGTCCTGCAACACCACCTGACCCCCAGGGAGCGGTCGTGGTCATGACACGAGAACTGCCCGCCACCGCGTGGACCGCGGGGGTGGTCGTGGTACGCCCCGACCACCGCATGGGGTCCGAGTCCTTCGTCCACGACCTCCTGGCCGGGATGGAGCAGCGGGTGCAGTCCGCAAACGGCTCGTTGCTCCTGCGCATCGCCACCAGCCCCGCCGAAGAGGAGCAGGTCTACCGTCGGTGGGCCGGTGCGGGTACGGTCTCGGCGGTCATCCTCCTGCATATCCGGAACGGCGACTCCCGGCTGGCCCTGCTGCGCGAGCTCGGCCTGCCCACCCTGGTCGTGGGCAACCCGGAGGGAGCGCACACCCCCGCGGTGTGGTCCGACCACGCCGAGGCCATACGGCTGGCCGTCACGACCCTGGTCGACCTGGGCCATCGGTGCATCGGACGCGTCGCCGGCCCGTCGGAGTTGCGGAGCGTGACCATCCGCAGCGCCGCCTTCGACGCGGTCTGCGCCGAACTCGGCGTCTCAGGCGTGGAGGTCCACGCAGACCTCACGCAAGCGACAGGCAGGTCAGTCACTTTGGGCCTGTTGCGGTCACCCGAGCTCCCCACGGCAATTGTCTTCGACAACGACTTGATGGCGCTGGGCGGTCTGGAAGCTGCAACCGACGCCGGTCTGCGGGTTCCCGACGACGTCTCGCTGCTGTCCTGGGACGATTCAGCACTCACCCAGCTCGCCCGGCCACCCCTGTCGACCGTGGGCCTTGACGTCGAAGCGGCCGGCCAGACGGCCGCGGCAGTCCTCATCGACCTCATCGGCGGGGTCGACGCTGGCTCAGTGCGACTGCCCCGTCCCACGTTGACTCGCCGCCGCTCACTGGGCGCGAGCCCCCGATAGCTTGGACGCAGGGTTCCGACACGATCGGGCAGTGACCGTCCCGCACGCCCCTGGGTGTGATCACACAGACGCGCTCGTGTCACGCGTTTGGGGAGCCCAGAAGCCGGCACAAGGTTGCCGCGTGCGGCGCCGTGTGCGCAGGACGCAACCGTGACAGCGCCAGCGTTGACCGGGCTGCGTCCACGCACGACCGGTCATCGCTGGAACCCGTTCCCCCCGCACCCGGATGCGGGTGGGTTCTGCCCACCCGGGCTCACCAGCCCGTAGCCAGCATCGGCGAACATCAGAAAGAACTCATTCACACCCACGTCTCCAGGTCAAGGTGGCGCTGGTGGCCGCCGCCCCCGACAACGCCGAGATGGAGGTCCCGGCGGAGGCGGCGGCGAAGGCGGTGACCGCGGTGACAGCGCCCGCGCTGGCCCCCGCCCTAGCACCCAGCCCGCCGGCGAGCGCCCACGGTGTGCAGGGCGCCCAGGCGCACCTGGGTGACCTCTACCTGCGGGGTGTGCCCGGTGGTGGGCAGGTCGATGCTGGCCAGCTCGGCGAGGTCGACGTTCTTCAGCCGGGCGAAGACGTCGCGGAAGGAAACCAAGACCTGCTCGTAGACCTCCTGCCGTCGCTGCTGCTGCGCCAGGCGTTCTCGCTCCGCGCGCTTCTGCAAGGCGGCGTAGCGGTCCTCAAGCTTTTCCTGCTGGCTGCGGTTGGCTCGTCCCAACCGGGCCGCCTTCACCCAGGCGATGCCCATGACGTCCTCCCACCCAGCGCGTGTGCTCCAGCGCCCTGGTGCAGCGCTCTGGACCGGGCTGCTTCCAGCATGCCCCGCCCCGACGACACGCTGCCACCTACCCAGCACGGAGAGTTACCCGCTCAGATGCGGCTAGGACGCGATGCACCTCGTCTGCGGGTCTGCAGAGCTCCGTCGTGAGCGTGGTGCGGGCCACAGCATGGTGAGGCGTGGCGCCGGCGAGCACGCGCTCCTGACGTGGTTGAGTACGGCGCGCGTATGCCCAGACAGACCGTCGGGTACTAGGCAGACAGCACACGACACCGGGAGAGGCACTGATGGCGACCGACTACGACGCACCCCGCAAGACCGATGAGGACCTCGAGACCGACTCGCTCGAGGAGCTGAAGACCCAGCGCGCCGACAAGACGTCGTCCTCCCGTGTCGATGAGGATGAGACTGACGCCGCCGAAGGCTTCGAGCTGCCCGGGGCGGATCTGTCTGGTGAGGAGCTGTCGGTGCAGGTCCTGCCCCGTCAGCAGGACGAGTTCACCTGCACGAGCTGCTTCCTGGTCAAGCACCGCAGCCAGCTGCACGCCGGGCAGAGCAGCAGCGACGGGCAGCTGATCTGCAACGACTGCGCCGACTGACACAGGTTGGTACGCCTCTGTCGATCGAAGTGGAGGAGTGGGACTAGGCGGATCGGCGCCCGCGGGTCGAGCGACCGCTCGGTCTGAGCATCCGGCCGGATCCCCGGTCGCATCAGCGCCTGGTCCGGACGCTAGATCGGTGTTCGTGAGGGTCAGGCCCAGCTCACTGCCTGGTTGAGGGTCTGTGCTGCAACGGCAGCGGCATGGTGTCGTCGGCCTGCGCCGTTTCCACAGCCGCATCGGGGTCTTGGCTGTGCGATTCGGTCCACGCCGGCGACCCGGTCCACGCCGGACCTGGATGTGCGGACGCGGGTGTCTTGCGTAGGTCGAGGATCCGGTCAACGCTGGAGCCGCCAGCAAAGCCATCAGCACCACCAGCAGCAACGTCGGCAGCAAGGCCATCGCTGAACCCCGTGGCGGGGCTGTCGCCGTTCGGTGCAGCCGGCGATTCTGCGGCCGCGAACGATGCGGTCTGATCAGCGGCCCACGGTTGCGTCCAGTCGTTGGTGGTCTGTGCTGAGGTCTGCGCGCCTGGCTGAGTGCCTGTCTGGTCGGTAGCCGAAGTAGTGGCTTGAGCAGCGACCTCCTCGGCGGCCTGCGCAGCGACTTGCTCGTCGACCTGCCGGCGCATCTGCTCGGCAACCTGCCGGCGCATCTGCTCGGCCAATACCTCAGACTGGGCCTTCTTCCACTGCGCCACGGCCTCCCCGGCCAGCTCCACCTGCGCCTCCAGCACCACGCGCGCCGCGCGGACCTCCGCGGTCAGCTGGGTGGCGGCCCGGGCGCGCACCGCGTCCAGCGCCGCCTGCGCCTGCACCTCGGCTTCCTGGTAGCTGGTGGAGGCCAGCAGTTGCGCCCGCTTCTGCACCTGCTCGTCGCGTGCAGCTGACAGCACCTCGTAGCTGCTGGGCCTGGCCAGCAGCAGGATGGTCTTGAAGAACACCGGCAGGCACTCCAGCGCGGTCAAGAACAGGAACAGCAACAAGTGGGCGGCCCGCATCGTGGCGCTGTCGTCCTCCAGGTCGTGCAGGGCCTCCAGCCGCGCCAGCAGGCCGTCGTCTCCTGCGACGGCGGTCTGGTTGGCCACCACCGCCGCCGCCCGGTCGCCTTCAGCTCGCTCGACGGTGGCCTGCAGGTCCTGCAGCTGGGCGCTCTTGTCGGCGACCACCGCGGCCACCTGCTGCGCAGCGGTCGAGGCCAGGGCCTGCTTCGCTGCGGCCAGTTGTGCGGTCAGGTCCACCCGCTGCGCGGCCAGACGGTCGCGGCGGGCTTCCTTGTCCGCGGCCGCCGGTCCTGTCCCGGCCCGCCCGGAGCCGCAGGTGCCTTCCTTCTCGCACGCTACCGCCTGCTCAGCGGCGTTGAAGTCGGCCTCGGTCTGCTCCAGTTGCTGCTGCAGCCGCACCACTTGCGGGTCGGCCTCGATCACCGACTGCGGGCTGGCGGTGGCGATGTCCTGCTGCAGCGCCACGATGCGGGCCTGCTGGTCGGGCAGGTCGACGAAGCGCGGGTCGGACTGCAACCGCTGCTCGAAGTCGGCCAAAGCCTGGGTGTGGGTGGTCTGCAGTCGAGCGTCGATCTCGCCGCCGAAGACGGCCAAGGTCAGCGGCGTGGACACGACCAGTCCAATGATCAGCGCCAAGACCAGCCGGGGCAGGCTCATCAGCACCGTCCACACCGGGCGGGACTGGCGGACGGTGGAGACCACCAGCCACCGGTCCAGGTTCAAGATCATCACGCCCCAGACCAGTCCTCCGGCGATCGCCAGAGCGATGGGAGCGTGCAGAGTCATGTGCAGGGCGACGGCGCAGGAGAACACCGCCAGCGCGGCCGTGGTCAGCACCGCCCCGCCCAGCGTGGCCTGCTTGACGCGGTCCTGCGGCACCTGTGCCAGCACCGCCTTATTGCTGCCGGCCACGACCAGCAGAAAGTCACCGATCGCCGTACGCGTACGCGCACGCGCACGCGCAAGGAGACTGCTGCCCCCGCTCCCGCCCGTGGAGGTGAATGAAGCGCTGCTCACGGCGACGCCTGGTCCCGCGCCAACGCCGGCTTGGGAGGGGACGCCTGCGGCCGGGGGCAAGGTGGCTGACGTGGGAGAAGATGACGTGGGCTCAGTCACGACGAGCAGGACCTTTCTCAGGTGTAACAGATACAGCAGGTGCGGCAGGTGCCGTGGCCCCAGGACTGAGCTCGGTAGTGGTGCCGAAGGTGACCGTCCCTCGCCTACGCAGGGCCTGGTCGAGCGCGGTGTGCAGGTGCTGGGTGCCGGACTGCCACCAGCGGCGCAGCCCGGCCGGTACCAGTAGCGGGGACAACTGCGGGGCCGGCACGTGAGCCGGCGGCGGGGTGAGGACCTGGCCCGTGGCCTGCCCGCGTCCCTGCCCCGGGCCCGAGCCGGTGTACTCAAGAGCGTCCTGGCGGGCGAAGAGCTGCTGCAGCACCGTCGCCGGCGCACGGGCATCCAGCACCGCACTGACCTCCACGTGCAACCGCACCGACGGCGCGGCCGGCAAAGTCAGGCTGTGCAGGCGCGGGACCGGCAGCACCGTCACCGCCGGCGTCCACTCCTGCCGGGTGCCGGAGCCGTTTCGCGCGAGGACTTCCAGCGGACCGCTGCCCTCGGGAACGACCTGCAGCGACCCCGCGCCCTGCCGGACGCGGTGGCCAGCGACAATGACCTCCTCGGCGTCGGCGAAGTCCCACGACACCGTCACCGGCAGGCCCTCGGCGGTCACGACCGGGTCCACCTGCAGACTGCGCAGGCTGGGGGCGTGCAGCCCCTCGGCCGGCAGCAGGAACGGCCATCGGCTCCACGGCCCCACCCGCCCCGGCCCCGAGGCCGGCAGCGCCAGACGCCCAGAACCGACAGGTGACGCGACAGCGGGGTCAGGCGCGCCGGCCCGCCGTGGGCGCCTCGCCGGTAAACCCAGCGCCCACCGCCACCCAGTACTTCGGTATCCACCATGCGAGCTGTCGGCAGCACCCTTTCGTGTGCCGGCGGTGTTGAGGGCGTGCAGCAGCCAGAACACTACGAAGATGAACGCCAGCAGCATCGCGAAGGCCGCCAGTTGACCGGCGGCCGCAGCCAGGAACTGCCCGAACTTTGCCGGGCTGAACGGTTGCCCCCACCGGATGAAGGGGGCGGCGGCCAAGCCGATCAGCAGTGCCGCTACCACCACCGCACCGGCAAGAACCAGCGTCACCGATCCGATCGACCGGCGCGCCTGGCCCCTAACCCCGCCCATCATCCGACCTCCAGAGCCCGCACCGAACTCGAGACCCAGCCAGCGGGTGCGGTTGCTGCGGTCGCTGCGGTCGCTGCGGTCGCTGCGGTCGCCGCGGTCGCCGCGGCGCAGAAGGTGACGTCACTCATTCGCATCCGACGCCGTCTCCGTCCCGATCAAATGCCGCACGCCAACCCGTGTCGCCTGGGTGGATCGGCGCGGCTCCCGCCGCCCGCACCGCAGCGCAATTGGTGTAGAACACCGCTGGTTCCTGCGCATGCTCGCCAGCGCCGGGATATCCACCCTGACTTCCGCCCGGGTTCCCGTCAGCAGTCGACGCCGGCGAGTTCGCCGACGAGGATGTGTTGGACGTCGCCGAGGCGCTGTCCTGCGTCGCAGGCGGTACCGACCCGGGATGCGCAGCAAGCGCAACTCCGGGAATGGTGCGGTCAGCTGGGAGAGCGGGCCCACTGAGCAGGTACCCGGCCGCGACGGCGATCCCGCCGATCGCGACCAGGACCAACCCGGGCACCCGTCCCCAGATCGCCGCCCAGGCTTGCCGACCGCTGATCACCGCAAGTAGACCCACCAGCGCCAGCACCGATCCGGCCGCTATCAATCCACCAGGTAGCACCGTGGTAGCACGGCCGGCCATCACCGTCCACACTCCCGCCGCGCACCCACTGACCAGCACCACTGCCTGGAACAGGCGCGGCGGGCCAGCGGACACCGGCGGCGGCGAACCCCCATCACTGGGAGCGCGGTTCATCTGCGACCCCGGCCACGACTGAAGACCTCATGCGCACGGTCTGCAGACGCAGGCTCGGCGACGAAAGCCCACGAAATCGGGAGTCGTTCAGGCAGAACGGCGCGCAGCGCACTGAGGGTATGTGAATGATCCGGTGACCGGGTCGGTGGCGTCGACCGCGGTGCCTTGCTCAGCGGCCGGCGCACTGCTTCCCCTCACCCTGTTCATATGAGGACCGCAGCGTAAGGTCGGCCGGCGCCGCGCCTCGGTCAACACCGCGTCCTCTCACCGCCCCGGCTCACCGGGCGTTACCGAACGTTCACGGATCTACCTGCTGAGTGACGTTAGAGCGCGACCCGCGAGGGGCGATGGCGGCGGAGCGCCCGCCGTCGCAACCTGACCTCCCCGCCCTCAAGGTCGAGATCACTCAGCGCGTGAACCCATCGGGCACCCGTCACCGGCAGCGGAACAGTGCTTCATGGATGAATGCGATCGCAGCGCCCGGACATTGATCTCGCGGACCGGTGGATCACACGCGCCCGGTGACCAGCAGCGATACCTGGTCCAGCTGGTGGTGCCTGGTGGCCTCCTGCACATCGGTAGAGACGGCGAAGACGGCGAAGACGGTAAAGACGGTGTCGTTAGTGCAGCCGGTGTGGTCATTCAGGGTCAGGAACATCACGCGTCTTGAGCCCACCGGTGGGGTCTGGTCGCCACCCACACCTCGCACTTAGGGCCATGCGCAAGCTGGCGTACCGCGCCTGGAGCCCTGACCCCCACGGGCAGCCGCGGAGCTGTCGAGCCCACCTCACCATCAAGCCGAGCACCGACGCCCTCCCGGGGCAGGATGAGCCTCAGTGAGTCCGTCGATGACTTCACCAGTGACGGCTTCGACCGACGCGCAATAGGCTCTGACCTTGAGACGTTGGGCAAAACGTGAGCAAGGCCTGAGCAAGGCGTTGGGCAAGGCGACGGACCATGGTCAGACCAGGACACGAGGCGGGACAAGAAGGGGAAGGGTGAGAACGCTGTGACTGCTCATGTCAACGCTTCCCGCGCCCTCGGCATGGCCGCCGCCTCCTACGCCACCCTCGCCCTCATCCCCTGGGCCGCCGACCTAGTCCTCCACGGCTCCCAGACACCCCGCACCGGCCTGCTCCTGGCCGCCGTTCCTCTCGCTTCCCTCTTCGGCGCCCTCGCCGGCTACGCCGCCACACCCCGCCCCCTAGCTGTACTGACCACTGAGGTTGGTGACGCGGGAGGCGGGCGGTAGCCCGCCGAGGGCGGTGTGGTGGCGGTGATGGTTGTAGACGTGCAGCCAGCCGGGCAAGGCCTGGCGGCGTTCAGTCTCT